>NZ_CEXBBO010000004.1:0-137855 GCF_982611455.1 Stutzerimonas sp. | reverse complement strand
AAGCACTAAGCACTAAGCACTAAGCACTAAGCACTAAGCACTAAGCACTAAGCACTAAGCACCGAGAAAGCAAGAAGCAAGAGCAACAAAGCAAAGCAAACCCATACGACATCGTTCAGGCCGGCACCGATCTAGCTCCCTCTCCCCTCGGGGAGAGGGTTGGGGTGAGGGGGGCGGGCTTCAATCCAACGGATTATTTCAGCCAGAACGCCATCGAGATTCTGCAGCACATCAAGGTTGCTGAACCGCAATACGTCCAGGCCTTTGCGCTGCAGGAAGTCGGTACGCACTCGGTCCCTCTCTCGTCCGGCTTCCTCATAATGCTGGCCGCCGTCGAGTTCGACGACCAGCATCAAATCGGCGCAATAGAAATCCAGCACATAGGGCGGGCATGGATGCTGTCGACGAAACTTGAAACCGACCAACTGGCGATTACGTAGCTGTCGCCAGAGCAAGCGTTCGCAGTCGGTAAGTTGGGTGCGCAACTGCTTGGCGAACTGGCGTTGCTCGGGGGAAGGGCGTTGGTGCGTCATTCACGATCCTTGTGAATGGAAGTGGTTGTTACCGCTTACACGTGCGTAGGGCTGGCTGAGTGATCGGCTCGGCGTAGCGAAATCGCTTCGCGGCGAGCCGACAAGCCCAGGTCAATGATGCTCGCGCGTCGCCCTGAACTTCACATCAGGCCAGCGCTCTTCCATCAACGCCAGGTTGACCCGTGTCGGTGCCAGGTAGGTCAGGTGACCACCGCCGTCGATGGCGAGGTTCTCGTAGGCCTTGTTCTTGAAGTCTTCGAGCTTCTTTTTGTCGTCGCACTCGATCCAGCGAGCCGACCAGACGTTGATCGCCTCGTAGGCGCACTCGACCTTGTACTCCTCCTTCAACCGGCTGGCGACGACGTCGAACTGCAGCACGCCGACCGCACCGAGGACGATGTCGTTGTTACGCTCGGGGAAGAACACCTGAGTGGCGCCTTCTTCGGCCAGTTCCTGCAGCCCCTGGCGCAGCTGCTTGGATTTGAGTGGGTCCTTCAGGCGCACGCGGCGGAACAGCTCCGGGGCGAAGTGCGGGATGCCGGTGAAGCCGAGGTTTTCGCC
Source organism: Stutzerimonas sp. (assembly GCF_982611455.1). Lineage (NCBI taxonomy): Bacteria > Pseudomonadati > Pseudomonadota > Gammaproteobacteria > Pseudomonadales > Pseudomonadaceae > Stutzerimonas > Stutzerimonas sp. The sequence goes on along the minus strand of NZ_CEXBBO010000004.1, from coordinate 136,761 downwards.
TTCGGTAAAGGTGTCGCCAATCTGGATGGTGCCGTGGTTGTGCAGGCCGATGATGTCGCCGGCCCAGGCTTCTTCGAGTTGCTCACGCTCGCTGGAGAAGAAGGTCAGGGCATCGGCGATGCGCACGTCCTTGCCGATGCGCGCGTGGCGCAGCTTCATGCCTTTTTCGTACTTGCCTGAGCAGATGCGCATGAAGGCGATGCGGTCGCGGTGCTTGGGGTCCATGTTCGCCTGGATCTTGAACACGAAGCCCGAGAACTTTTCTTCCACCGGCTCCACAACGCGTTCGTTGGCGGCGCGTGGTAGCGGACGCGGCGCCCAGTCAACGATGGAATCGAGCACGTGGTCGACACCGAAATTACCCAGCGCAGTGCCGAAGAACACCGGTGTCAGTTGGCCGTTGATGAATTCGTCCTGATCGAATTCATGACAGGCACCCTGAACCAATTCGAGCTGTTCGACGAAGCGGTCGTACTCATCGCCGATGTGCTTGCGGGCTTCGTCGGAGTCGAGTTTTTCGATGATCTTGACGTCGGTGCGCTCGTGCCCGTGGCCCGGGGTGTAGACGATGATGTAGTCGTCGGCCAGGTGATACACACCTTTGAAGTCACGGTAGCAACCGATCGGCCAGGTGATGGGAGCGGCCTTGATCTTGAGCACCGCTTCGATCTCGTCGAGCAGTTCGATGGGGTCGCGGATGTCGCGGTCGAGCTTGTTGATGAAGCTGACGATGGGCGTGTCGCGTAGGCGGCAAACATCCATCAGGGCGATGGTGCGCGGCTCGACGCCCTTACCGCCGTCGAGAACCATCAATGCCGAGTCCACCGCGGTGAGGGTGCGGTAGGTGTCTTCGGAGAAGTCTTCATGGCCGGGGGTGTCGAGCAGGTTGATCATGTGCTCGCGGTAGGGGAACTGCATCACCGAGGTGGTGATGGAGATGCCGCGTTGCTTTTCCATTTCCATCCAGTCGGACGTCGCGTGACGGTCGGATTTGCGCGACTTCACGGTACCGGCGACGGCAATGGCCTTGCCCATCAGCAGGAGCTTCTCGGTGATGGTGGTCTTGCCCGCGTCGGGGTGGGAAATGATGGCGAAGGTGCGGCGCTTCGCGACTTCGGCGGCCTGAGAGGTCATGGCGGTCCCGGTATGAAAACGTGTCGGAAAAAGCCGGCGATTATAAAGCAAAGCAGCAGGGCTGGCTTGGCGTATCCGCTGGCCTACCGGCCTATACCGGGCATGCCTGTTGACTAGGCATTCGACGATCGCCTGCACGTTCCGCACGTGTATCTGTTTGATCGGGCCTGGCGGCCTTGGCTGAGCCGAGAGCGACTGACCCGACGAGGATGCGCGGTAAGCCTTCGTCGACCAGTTAGGTCTGGCGATCACGCGCTTAGCGCATTGTTCACTGGCTGAACAAGTGGATAAAAACGCCGCCCCAGGAGGGCTACCTTGCGTCTCGCCTGAGGAACATCCCAGCGTCATGTCGGTCGGTTTGAATAGAGTAGGTTCGCTGACGCGGTAAAAAATGGAGCGAGTGCGGATTTTTCATTGATCTCGAACAGCTGTGGTTCTAAAGTTCGCGCCCGAACGTCCATGCTGGCAACGATCCATCCGGCTCAAGTACTGACGACGAGAGATTACGATCCACCAGGTCAGCGGCAACCCAGCATGAACGAGTGCAGCGGTTGTCATTTGGCTTGGTCGTGATACTCGGCGACATGCCTTGGGAAGTAGGCGAACCAAAGTGGGGAAACTGATCAGGCGTTCTTGCTCATCCCTAATCCGACTTTACGTTTCCCGATTTGGAGCCATGCATGTCGATCAAGATCGAAGACTACTATTCCCAATCCACCTTCCAGAAAATGAAATCCTTCGCTGACCAGCACGAAACCCCGTTCGTGGTCATCGATACCGAAACCATCGACAAGGCGTACGACGATCTGCGCGCCGGTTTCGAATTCGCCAAGGTCTACTACGCGGTCAAGGCCAACCCGGCCGTCGAAATCATCGACCTGCTGCGCGATAAAGGATCGAACTTTGACATTGCCTCGATCTACGAGCTGGACAAGGTCATGTCCCGCGGCGTCGGCCCGGAGCGCATCAGCTACGGCAACACCATCAAGAAAGCCAAAGACATTCGCTACTTCTACGACAAGGGCGTGCGCATGTTCGCCACCGACTCGGAAGCCGACCTGCGCAACATCGCCAAGGCCGCACCGGGCTCGAAAGTCTACGTACGGATTCTCACCGAAGGCTCGACCACGGCCGACTGGCCGCTGTCGCGCAAGTTCGGTTGCCAGACCGACATGGCGATGGACCTGCTGATCCTTGCTCGTCAGCTGAAGCTCGAGCCTTACGGCATCTCCTTCCACGTTGGTTCGCAGCAGCGCGACATTTCCGTGTGGGACGCCGCGATCGCTAAGGTCAAGGTGATCTTCGAGCGCTTGAAAGAAGAAGACGGCATCGAGCTGAAGATGATCAACATGGGCGGCGGCTTCCCGGCCAACTACATCACCCGCACCAACAGCCTGGAAACCTACGCCGAGGAAATCATTCGCTTCCTGAAGGAAGACTTCGGTGACGACCTGCCGGAAATCATCCTCGAGCCGGGCCGTTCGCTGATTGCCAACGCCGGCATTCTGGTCAGCGAAGTGGTGCTGGTGGCGCGTAAGTCGCGTACCGCCGTCGAGCGTTGGGTCTACACGGACGTCGGCATGTTTTCCGGTTTGATCGAAACCATGGGCGAAGCCATCAAATTTCCAATCTGGACCGAGAAAAAGGGCGAGATGGAAGAAGTGGTAATCGCCGGCCCGACCTGCGACAGCGCCGACATCATGTACGAGAACTACAAGTACGGCCTGCCGCTGAACCTGGCCATCGGTGACCGCATGTACTGGCTCTCTACCGGCGCCTACACCACCAGCTACAGCGCGGTGGAATTCAACGGCTTTCCGCCATTGAAGGCGTATTACATCTAAGCGTTACCGCTATGCAAAACGCCGCGAACTTCCCGTTTCGAAGCTCGCGGCGTTTTTGTTTCTGTAATGATTGAATCGGGCGGGAAACCCGCTAGGTGATTGGTTCATCTGCCACGGGCTGCGTCGCAGCAATCCGAGCGGCGATCTGGGCATCGCTCTGGTCGCCTATTTCGGCGCACCGTGCCGTATACGCTGCGGTGATGTCGGCAATCGGCGCAATCTTCGCAGCGAGCAGTTCGTCCCGCGCCTTGCGCAGAAATTTTAGATGGCCGAGCGACAGCGCCTCGCTCAACCAATAGCGCGCCTCGTCCCAGCGCTGCTGACTGATCAGCACGGCGGCGTAACTGAATTGCCCACGGAAATCTCCCGCCTCGGCTGAGCGTCGGTACCAGTCCCAGGCCGCCGCCTGGTCAGCCGGCACCACCAAGCCTTCTTCCAGATAGCGCCCAAGCAGATTCATCGACTTGGCGTGGCCCAGCTCCGCGGCCTGTCGATAGAGCTCGAACGCATGCGCCTGGTTCTGCGCAACGCCACGGCCGGTGGCGACGAGATTGGCAAGGTTGTAGAGACTCCAGTCGAAGCTTTGCTCAGCCGCTGTTCCGTAATAGCGGGCCGCCTGGGGCAGATCGGCCGCACAGCCCCAGCCATGCTCGTGACAGCGCCCGGCCATATTGCAGGCCATGGCATGGCCGCTTTGCGCTGCAATGGTGAACCACCGCAGCGCCAGTACCTGATCCTGTTCGATGCCACGACCGTCCAGCAGGATCTGCCCGAGCAACGCCTGGGCCTCCAGCTCGCCCTGGCTGGCGCAGTGGATGATCCAACGCGCGGCGCGGCGCGGATGCTGTTCGAGATCGAGGCCGAACTGATCGAGGCTCAACGCTTCATCGCGATGCAGGCGATGCGCGGCCATCAGACCTCGACCCAGCGCCGCAGGAGGTTGTGGTAGGTGCCGGTGAGCTGCACCAGCGAAGGGTGGTCCGGCACGTCCTGATTGAGCTGCTGAATCGCCTGATCCATCTCGTACAGCAAGGTGCGCTGAGCATCTTCGCGCACCAGGCTTTGAATCCAGAAGAACGAGGCGAGTCGCGCACCACGGGTTACCGCTTCGACCTTGTGCAGGCTGGTGCTGGGGTAGAGCACCAAATCGCCAGCGGCCAGCTTGACCCGCTGAGTGCCATAGGTGTCCTGGATCAGCAGCTCGCCGCCGTCGTATTCCTCCGGTTCGCTGAAGAACAGAGTGGCTGAAAGATCCGTGCGCACCCGCTCGGCGCTGCCGGTGACCTGTCGCACGGCGTTATCGATGTGATAACCGAATTTGCCGCCGGCCGTGTAGCAATTGAACAGCGGCGGAAAGACCTTGCTTGGCAGCGCAGCGGACATGAACTGGGGATGTTCCCAGAGCCGCTGCAGCATGGCTTCGCTGATCTCTCGGGCCAGAGGATCATCTTCGGCCAGTTGCAGGTTGTGCTTGGTCTTGGCCGACTGATAACCGGCCGTGACCTTGCCATCGAGCCACTGTGCTTGTTCTAGGGCCGTGCGGATCCTGAGCGTTTCGTCTGCGGAAAAAAGCTGGGAGATGCATAGCAGCATGACTGCACCGGAAGGTGATTGCGAATAATGATAGTTGTTCGCATTTAAAGGTTTCGGAATGCCGCGAAATGTATCAGAATGCCGGCCGCTAATAATAGCAATTATCGATAGCGTTCAACTTTGAAGGATATAGTTTCCGATGTCGCGTCCGTCTTTAGAGCTCTCTCCAAATCCCCGTTTGCTGGCCTCGGCCATCGGTGTGACCCTTACTGCGCTGTCCGCACCGACAGTGGCTCAGGACGCCGAAAAGGCATCCGCTGATAATCAGGAGCCCGTCGCCCTGGATTCGGTGACTGTCGTTGGCAATCAAGAGCAGAGCTACAGGGCGGACGGCTCCGCATCGAAAAAGTACACCGCGCCACTGCGTGAAACACCCAAGTCGATCACCGTGATTACCGACCAGGTGATCCGGGATACGGGCGCGCTGTCGCTGGTCGACGCCCTGCGCACCACTTCGGGCATTACCTTCGGCGCGGGAGAGGGTGGCAACCCGGCCGGCGATCGACCAATCATTCGCGGCTTCAACGCCGAGAGCGACACTTTTGTCGACGGGCTGCGAGACATTGGTTCGCAGACCCGTGAAGTCTTCAATCTTGAGCAGATCGAGGTGAGTAAGGGTCCAGGTTCGGCCTATACCGGTGCCGGATCGACCGGTGGCAGCCTCAACCTGATCAGCAAGACGGCCAAACGCGAGAATTTCGGTGACGCCAGCTTCACTTACGGCTCTGACCAGACCCGTCGCTACACGCTCGATGTGAACCGGGTGATCAGCGATAACATTGCCGCTCGCTTGAACCTTATGAAACACGAAGCCAATGTCGCCGGTCGCGACGGCGTCGAAGTCAATCGCTGGGGCGTCGCGCCAACGATCACCTTTGGCTTCGACACGCCGACTCGCGCCACGCTGTCCTACTATCATCTAGAAACCGACGACATGCCGGATTATGGCATTCCGCTGACGGTAGCTACGCCCACCGATCCGAGCCGGCGACCGGTCAGTGTCGACCGCGATAATTTTTATGGTCTGCAAAGCCGCGACTTCCGCGAAAGCAAGACGGATGCAGGAACCATCCGGCTTGAACATGACCTCAATGACAACCTGACTGTTTCCAACACCACACGGATTGCCCGAACGACACTGGATACCATCGTCACCAACCCGGACGACTCGCGTGGCAATGTTCCCAACGGTCTAGTCTCGCGCTCTTCCAAGAATCGCAACTCGCATTCGCAGAGCTGGATCAATCAGACCGATCTGACTGCACGGTTCGATACCGGCACCATCGAGCACACGTTAGTTACGGGTGTGGAAATAAGCGATGTCGGCGTGCACAACCGTCCGTACATCGTGACCCAGGGGGTAGCCGGGAATACCTGCTCACCTGCCGCTCTGGCGTCCGGCGATTGCACCAGTCTGTACAATCCGAGCCCCAAGGACGCCTGGACGGGCAGCATCGCGCGCAGCCCGGCATCGACCGATACCGACACCGAAACGCTGGCAGCCTATGTCTTCGATACGCTGAAATTCAACGATCAGTGGTCGCTGAACATGGGGCTGCGTTATGACGACTACGAGACAGAGCAAAAAGCGGTATCGGCCGGCGGGGTCATTACTCGGCCGGAAAACAAAAGCCATTTCTGGAACTATCAGTTGGGCCTGGTTTTCAATCCGCTGCCTAACGGCAGCGTCTATGCTGCCTGGTCGACCTCCAGCAACCCGTCCGGTGAGACCGGTGGCGAAGGTGCCGATGCGCTCAGCGAGGGTAATCAAATCCTCGATCCAGAGCGTAACCGCAACTACGAAATCGGAACCAAGTGGGATTTCCTCGACGAACGCCTCGGCTTGACCGCCGCGCTGTTTCGCACCGAGAAGTCCAACGCGCGCGTGACCAATGCCGACGGCTTTCAAGAAAGCATCGGTGAAACCCAAGTGGATGGTCTTGAGCTGAGCGCCACCGGACAGATCACCCGCGATTGGCAGGTATTCGCCAGTTATACCTACCTGGACGCCGAGCTGATCAAGTCTGGTGCCGCTAATGTTGGTACACGCGCTGCACCGGTTTACGTCGAAGGGCTGTATGACGGCAACGAGGTTCCCAGTACGCCGGAGAACAGCTTTAGTCTCTGGAACACCTACAACCTAACGCAAGACCTGACAATCGGTGGCGGAGCTATCTATGTTGACTCCCGCTTCGGCGATGCAGCCAATAACATCGAGGTACCGAGCTACTGGCGCTACGACGCGATGGCCGCATACCGCGTCAGCAAGAATCTGGATCTGCAGCTGAACGTGCAGAACCTGACCGACAAGCGTTACTTCGACCAGGTTTACGGCAGCCATATGGCGCATGTCGCTGCTGGTCGTACTGCGCTGCTGAGTACCAACTTCCACTTCTAAGCGAAGCAGCGAGTGCTGCGCCATCGCGTATAGCTGAGGTGGCCGCAAAACGAAAATGCCCGTATCGAGAGATATGGGCATTTTTTTGCTTCTTTTCAGTATGCGCTGGTACCTGTCGGGCCTGTTTCGCTGTCGCGGGTGGTAACGCCTGGAACGGCTGACGGGGCCAAGCGCCTGCTGCCGTTCTTCTGCGTCAGTACAGGTCCCGTTTGTATCGCCCTTGCTCGGTCAGCTGCTGCAGCTGCCGGTCGCCCAATACGCCAGCGAGTATCTGTTGCACCTCGCGCCCCATCCCTTCGAGGCTGCCGCATATATAAAGCGCGGCGCCTTCATCGACCCAGCGGCGTAGTTCGTCGGCCGCATCGCGCAGAAGATGCTGCACGTAAACCTTTTCCGGCTGATCGCGGGAAAAAGCGAGGTCCAGCCGCTGCAGATGGCCCGATTGCAGCCAGGCTTGCAGCTCGTCACGAAAGAATTGATCGTGCGCCGCGCTGCGCTCGCCAAACAGCAGCCAGTTCTTGGCGCCCAGCGTGCCGGCGCGTTCGCGTAAGTGCGCGCGTAGCCCTGCGAGGCCGGTGCCGTTGCCGATCAGGATCATCGGCGTGTCGGCGGGCGACCCGTGGAAATTCGGATTGCTGCGTACCCGCAAGTCAATCTCGTTGCCGATCGCCGCATGACGGCAAAGCCAGCCGGAGCCTAATCCCAGGCGGCCATCGGCCTGTCGCGCTTCGCGAACCAGCAGTTGCAGCTGGCCATCAGCCTGAACCGAGGCGATGGAGTATTCGCGATGCGGCAACAGCGGCAGCGTCAGCAGCCCGTCGACATCGAGGTCGAGCAATGCCTTTTCGTCGGGCAGGCGTCGCATGGAAAGTGCATCGGCGAGTGTGTGCTGGCCGATGGGTGCCTGTGGATCATGGCCCAGACGCCGCAGCAACGCGTCCATCTCAGCCAGCGAATGCCGCGGGCCGACTTCGGCGATGTCGCCGGCGCGCCAGTTTTGCGTGCCGTCGATGGCAATCAAACCCAGATGGAAAACCGGCGCACCCAGGCTGTCAGGGTTCAGGCATTCGCGCAGATTAAGGCGCCAACGCTGGTACGGCGCGGGCTGCCAGTCGGTGAAATCGCTACGGCCGCTGATATGGCCGAGCTGCTGCTGCCAATGGCGCAACACGCTGGCGTCGTTACGGTCCACCTCCAGTCGATCGAATAGCGGCAAGGCGCCAAGCTCGCGCAACCGAGTATCGAGGCGCCGGCCAAAGCCGCAGAAACGGTTGTATTGCCTGTCGCCCAGCGCAAGCACTGCGTATTCCAGGTGCGGCAGGCCCCATGTCTGATTGAGCAGCCTGCGTTCGAAGCGTGCGGCGTTATCCGGCGCTTCGCCTTCACCGTAGGTACTGGCAATGAACAGAGCGCGGCGGTGATTGCGCATGGTCTCGGGGACGAGGCTGCTCAAAGGCAGCACGCTGGTTGCAACACCAGCGACGCGCAATTGCTCGGCGCTGCGCTCGGCAAGTTCTCTGGCCTGGCCGCCTTGGCTGGCATAGGCGATCAGCAGAGCATTCGTTGCCGCTGGTGCGCTCGCCGGTATGGCTTGGCGGTAGCGCCGCCACAGATGCAGACAAATCCCCAGATAGGCCGTCACGACCAGCGCGGCCGAAAGCTCCCGGGCTGGTTGCCACCAGAACAGCAGCACCGCGAGCAACAGGCACGCCAGCAAAGGCGCATGGCGCACGAGCCTTGATGAGTGCAGCAAGATGAGCCCTCTCCTGAGGTTGGCTTGTTTCGATTTTGGCGGGGGTGCGAGCATGCTTGGGAATTGAAGCGTGCGAGTCCGGCGAATACGCGGCTCCGGTATCAACAGCTGGCGGGCTGCATCTGCACGGCACGATCCTCTCTACGGCGCTGCCCCCCATACATAGGGCAGCGCACAGTGCGCGGAGCTTATGGCGCCTGCACTTCCAAGGTGGCGCTATAGCTTGCGCGACGTTCGGTGGCAGGCTTCGAGACGCCTTTGTCGCTGACCATCTCGGCTTCCAGCCAGTACATGCCGGCTTCCGGCCAGGTGATACTCACTTTGCCCTGTTGGTCGGTGGTTGCTTGGATCTCGCCCAAATGGTCGCGATAGCGATTGCCGCCGGGAATCACGCTGATCTTCACGCCCGCAGCCGGTTCGCCATCGAGCAGGAAGGCGAACTCCGCCGCTTCTCCGGCGTAGAGGTCGTTGGGATGAGTAACGGGCGCCAGTTCCAATCCTTTGCCGGTGGGAGTGAGCACTTCCTCAGAGGGATTGCCGGAGGTCACGAACACTTCCATGCGGCTGCTGTTCTGGCTGACCGTGAGTTCTTCGCCCTTGGCCGGGACTTCCTTGGCGAATGCCTCGGGGGTGCCCATCCAGCGGCGCATCTGACCGTTCTCTTTCCAGCGCGCAAACAGACCTTCGTTGGCCACCGCCAGCTTATAGGTTCCTTTTTGCGTCAGATGCACATCGAAGGTGCTGCGGTAGCGGCCTATGCTGCCGTTCTCAGTCTGGATCTGCGAGCCGTCCGGTGCGATCACTTGCAATTGCGATGCGGGCCGTGCGCGCATGCCGGTCGGACCGCCAGCTGGCGCCTGGTCGAGGTTGCCGATGCCCTGCAAACGCAGCGGGACGTGTTCGAAATAGAACAGGTCATTGGATACCGCGGCATCGACCGTGATCCACGGGTCTTCACCGGACAGTACGGTCGCCGATGGCAGCATCCAGGCGCGGTGAGCTTGGGCGGAAAGTGGCAGGCACACGGCCAGGGCCAAAGCGGTCCATTTGATCATGGGTTTCATGACGGGGCTTCCTAAGGTCAGGGATTCAGAGTGAGAGATATGCTGCCCAATTCGCTTTTGCCCTGGGCTTGATGGCTTTGTTTTTCCTGTGGCGGCCAGTTGAAGGGCACTCGCAGCAATTCGCGACCGCCGACTTCCCGGGCCGCTTCCACGACCAGGCGATACTCGCCAGCAGGCAGGTCTTTGAGTGGGGCCTTGCTGTCGTCGAACGTAAGCTCATGGCTGCCAACCGCACGGGTCGCAGCGCTGACGCCGTCGACCGGAAGGTCCAGGCTGCGACCGCTGCGGCGCCACCACTGGCGCAAGTCCTTGAGCCATTTTTCACCTTCGTCATCCTTCAGTTTCAGGTCGTACCACACGGCCAGATCGGCGACGTGGCTCTGGTCCGGACGCTCCAGCCAAAGTGCGACATAGGGGCGGTGGTACTCGGCAACCTGCAACCGCGGGATTTCCACGGAAACGTGAAGGTCAGCGGCCATCAGTGGTGCGCTGATCAGGGTGAGGGGTAACAGCAGGCGTTTACGCATCGCAGATCCTTAATGAATGAAAAGCAGGGCCAACAGCACGGGAACAACCAGACCCAGGCCGACCAACGGCCAGGTAACGGGTCGCCCAGCGGCGTGGCGCTGCAATAGCAACAGGCCGGTGAGGCTGAAAACCACGCAGGCTGCGGCAAAGATATCGATGAACCAGCTCCAGGCAGTGCCGGTATTACGGCCTTTGTGCAGGTCGTTGAGATAGGAAACCCAGCCGCGATCAGTGGATTCGTACAGCAGTTCGCCGCTTTCCAGTTCGAGGCTCAGCCATGCATCGCCACCGGGGCGGGGCAGGGCGACATACAACTCGCCATCGGTCCATTCGACGTCGCGATCGGCCAATTCGATGCTCAGCTCGTTCTCCAGCCAGGCTCGCAATTGAGTAGGCAAACCAGCCTCCGGCGACTCTGCCAACAACATGGTCCGCAACGCATCGGGAAGATGAGCCTGATGCTCGGAAACAAGGGGGCTGGCCTCGATCTGTCCGGCGTGGTTGAGCGTGATGCCGGTAATCGCGAACAGGAGCATGCCGACCAGGCACAGCGCAGAGCTGATCCAGTGCCATTGGCGGAGGGTGCCGAGCCAGAGTCGCATGGTGATCCTTGTGCGGAGCTAAGGGCGGCAAAGATTTTAGGGTGTGCTCGAGCTAAACGCTAATAATTTACAGACGGTATGCATTCGCATCGAGGGTCTGCGCGTTTTTCGGTACGAGCCAGATTGAACGAAACGGGGAGACATCCCGGTTTCGTTCGTTGATTTGGACGCTCAGGTTGGCAGTCGTTGAGCATAGTAAGACGCCTGCGGGTGGGCTCGATGCAGCGTGGCTCGCCGCGAGTCGGTTGTATCGAGCCTTTGCCATCTTGGCCGGGCGTGCGATTCCCCGCGGTGCTGGGTTTACAGCGTCACGGCATCTGAACTTCGATGACACCGTCGGCATTGATGCTGACTTGGCGGGTCCCGGCCTCGACTTCCGGCGTCGGCATGGCATCCATGCTTTTCATCGCGAAGTTGCGCATCACCGGCTGATAGCCACCGCCGCTGTTCAGGTTGAGGTTGACGATCCGGTAGTCGGTGCCGCCAAGCGCTTCGGTGGCCAGTTGCGCGCGGGCGCGGAATGCGGCAACGGCATCTTTCAGCAGGGCGTCTTCGTTCTGCTTCCGGATCGCATCGGAGACGCTGAAGTGCATGCTGCCCATCTTCAGGTCCTGCATCAGTTCACCGGTCAGTTTGGACAGGGTGGCGAAGTCGCCACTCTCCAGGCGCAGCTCGGCGCGCTCACGCCAAGCGGTGATCTGCTGGCTTTTTTCTTCGTAGACCGGATAGCTGCTGCGGCTGCCCTGGCTGACGACGACGCCTTTCGCCTGGCGGGCGCGTTGCAAGGCCTTGTTCATGGCTTCAGTGGTTTGCGCGGCCAACTGCGCCGGGTCCTCGTGCTGGGCTTCGCTGTAAAGCGTGACGTGCATGCGGTCGTGGGCGACTTCGCTGCCGGCCTCGGCACGCAGGGAAATCTGGTTGTAGTGCTGCTCATCGGCAACAGCGGGAAAGCAGGCAACGCAGGCCAGCAGCGCGACGCTGCGGGGAACTGTAACGAACATAAGAGCTCCTGAATTCGGTTGCACCAGCGGTGCGGCGCAAAGACTTTAGCCCTTTGAGGGTCGTTACGCAGTTTTTCTCTGCGTCGCGTTGACGCAGACGGGCTGCCTCCCGAATCGCTTGGTTATACTCGCGATTCGTTTGGAGAGCCCATGCACGCATCCGTTCACCTGCTGTCTGCCAGCCGCCAGAATCTCCGTCTGCTCACCCTGATCCGCGTCCTCGTGCTCGCTGCTCAGGCGGGCGCGGTGGGGCTCGCCTATGCCGCGCAGTTGTTCGTCCTGCCATGGGCGCATTTGGGTATCACGCTGGCGGTCTCGGCGCTTATTTGCCTGGGCACGGCTTTACGGCTGCGTGGGCCCTGGCCGGTGACCGAACTCGAATACGCGGTTCACCTGGCTGCCGATCTGCTGATTCACAGCGCGCTGCTGTACTACTCGGGCGGCTCGACCAATCCGTTCGTTTCCTACTATCTGGTACCGCTGACGATCGCTGCGGCGACATTGCCGTGGCTGTACTCGGTCGTTCTGTCCGGCATGGCGCTTGTTGGGTACACGCTGATGCTGGTGTGGTATGACCCGGTCATCGCCCCGCCGGTCGATCGCACCACCTTACTGGTTTATGGAATGTGGCTGAGTTTCGCCCTGGCAGCGGCATTGATCACTTTCTTTGTCGCGCGCATGGCCGAGCAATTGCGGCGTCAGGAGCAGCTTCAGGCCCAGCGCCGCGAAGAAAGCATGCGTGACCAGCAGCTTCTGGCTGTCGCGACGCAGGCGGCCGGTGCCGCACATGAGTTGGGTACGCCGCTGGCGACCATGAGCGTGTTGCTCAAGGAGTTGCGCCAGGAACACCGCGATCCGCAATTGAGCGAAGACCTCGAGTTGTTGCAATCGCAAGTCCAGCTTTGCAAGGAAAGCCTGCGGCAGCTGGTGCGCGCCGCCGAGGCGGACCGCCGCCAGGCCATCGTCGAACAGACCGTACGCGAGTGGGCCGAAGCGGTGCTGCAGCGCTGGCACCTGATGCATCCCGAGGCCACCTATCGCTTCCAATGCCTGGGCAAGGGCACGCCGCCGCGTCTGATGCCACCGGCAGATCTTAGTCAGTCGCTGCTTAACTTGCTGAACAACGCCACCGATGCCAGCCCGGATAATCTGGATATTCGCCTGGACTGGGACGCACAATGGATCAAGTTGACCATTCGTGATCACGGTGTCGGTGTGCCGCTGGCTATTGCCGAACAGATTGGTAGACCCTTCATCACCACAAAGGGCAAGGGCTTCGGCCTCGGCCTGTTCCTGAGCCAGGCCAGCGTGACGCGCGCTGGCGGCACGGTGAAACTTTACAATCACGAAGAGGGTGGCACTCTGACCGAGTTGCGCCTGCCGCATGGCTCGGTACGGGCCTGAACCGACGTGACAATGACGCGAGGAATGCAGACATGACCGAAGAGTTGCAGCACGAAGGCGACGACCAGCCCCATCTGCTGCTGGTGGATGACGATCCGACATTTACCCGTGTCATGGCTCGGGCCATGAGCCGTCGTGGTTTGCACGTCAGTATCGCTGGATCGGCCGAGGAAGGCCTGGAAATGGCGAAGCAGGACCTGCCCGACTACGCGGTATTGGACCTGAAGATGGAAGGCGATTCAGGCTTGGTGCTGCTGCCCAAACTGCTCGAACTGGACCCCGAGATGAAGGTGCTGATCCTCACCGGTTATTCGAGCATCGCCACCGCGGTCGAGGCGATCAAGCGCGGCGCCTGCAACTATCTGTGCAAACCCGCCGACGCTGACGACGTTCTCGCCGCACTGCTCTCCAAACATGCCGATCTGGATACGCTGGTGCCAGAAAATCCGATGTCGGTGGATCGTTTGCAGTGGGAACATATCCAGCGCGTGCTCGCCGAGCATGACGGCAACATCTCCGCCACGGCACGCGCGCTGGGCATGCATCGTCGGACCTTGCAGCGCAAACTGCAGAAGCGCCCGGTAAGGCGTTAAGCCAGCAAGCCGATAAAAGCGCTAAATGCTGGAGGCGGGACGAAGGGCAGTACATCGTCAAGCCTCAAGCCTCAAGCCTCAAGCCTGTAAGCGATTACCACAGGCGGCCTCTCCGCCACCGAGTCCATCCATGCTTTCCGTTGCCATTCAGACTCTGGGTATTACCGCGCCGGTCTTCGTCATGCTGTTCATCGGCGTTGCGCTCAAGCGGCTAGGCTGGATCGATGTCGCGTTCATCCATACCGCGTCGGCTCTGGTGTTCAAAGCGACCATGCCGACCCTGTTATTCATTTCGATCATCAAGGCCGATTTGAATGCGGCTTTGCAGCCTGCTTTGCTGATCTATTACGTCGTCGCTACCGTGGTGACTTTCCTGCTCGCGTGGGCTTGGGCGCTGTGGCGCTGCCCATTGGCGGATCGCGGCGTCTATGTGCAGGGCGCGTTTCGCGGCAATAACGGCATCGTCGGTCTGGCGCTCGCGACCAGTCTCTACGGGGACTATGGCCTGTCGCTGGGCGGGGTGCTGGCAGGGGTGGTGATACTGGTTTACAACAGCCTGTCTGCACTCATCCTGGCGATCTATAGCCCGGGCGGGCAGGCCAGTGCCGGTGCAATTCTGCTCAGCATCCTGCGTAATCCGCTGATCATCGGCGTCACCGCAGCGGTTCCCTTCGCCTATTGGCAAATCCCGTTGCCGGATTGGCTGATGACCTCCGGCCAGTATTTCGCGCAGATGACTCTGCCGCTGGCGCTGATCTGCATCGGCGGCACGCTGTCGCTTTCGGTATTGCGTGAAAGCAGCAGTATGGCAATGAGTTCGAGCCTGATGAAGATGGTTTGGCTGCCGGCGTTGGCGACAGTGGGCGCTTGGCTGCTCGGCTTCCGCGGTGCGGAACTGGGCATCCTGTTCCTGTATTTCGGCTCCCCGACTGCATCGGCCAGCTTCGTCATGGCGCGGGCGGTCAATTCCAATTATCAGTTGGCCGCGATCATCATTGTGATTACCACATTGGGAGCGGCGCTGACGATCAACGTTGGGCTATTCCTGTTGCGTTGGCTCGGCTGGATCTGAGCCGAGCCAACATAATTCGGTCTACGCCCGCTGCTGCTTCCAAGCTCGACCGGCAATCACCAGCACCGTCACTGCCGTCAGAGGCAAGACATAGCCAATCATCGCGTCGCCAAAGGTTTCGGCAAACGGGCGTCCGGTGCTGGCCATCACCAAATAGACCGTATAGGCGATGTAGTAGGCCATGAACAACAGACCTTCCCAGCGGTTGATGGCATAGCCGGTGAAAAAGATCGGCAGGCAGGCCAGTGCAACCGCGATCATTACGGGGAAGTCGAAGGCCAGCGCGTTGGCTGCGACGCCGATTGCCTCTGGCGATACCAGTGAGGCCAGCCCCAGCACGCAGAGCAGGTTGAAGATATTGCTGCCAACGATATTGCCCACGGCGATGTCGCGTTCACCACGGATGGCGGCAAGTATCGAGGTGGCCAGTTCGGGGAGAGAGGTGCCGATGGCAATCACGGTCAAGCCGATCACCAGTTCCGACAGACCCAGCGCACGGGCCAGTGATACAGCACCTTCCACTAGAAAGTTCGAGCCGGTCACCAGCAACACCAGACCGACAATCACCAGGCCCGCGTTGATCAGGCTTGCGTAGGGCTTTGGTTTGTCATCGGGGCCGAACTCCTTGGCGAACTCATCATCAGCGGCTGCGGCTGCATTGGCCCGGCGGCTGCTGACGATCAGAAACAGGGTATAGCCGACGACGGCTGCAAATAGCAGGGCGCCATCGAGGCGGCTGAGCGCACCGTCCCAGGCCAGTGCATAGGTGACCAGGCTGGCGCCGATCATGATCGGCACATCGAGGCGGATCAACTGGCGAGAAACGATCAGCGGCGCCACAAGCGCCGTCATGCCGAGAATCAGCAAGACGTTGGCGATGTTGCTGCCGAGCACGTTGCCGATGGCGATGTCGCCGCTGCCGTTCAGCGATGCCTGCACGCTCACCGCGGTCTCCGGCGCGCTGGTGCCGAAGGCAACCACGGTAAGGCCGATGATCAACGGCGGGATGCCGAATTGCGCCGCCAGTTTGGCTGCGCCGCGCACCAGCACCTCGGCGCCTGCGACAAGAAGCACCAGGCCGGCTATCAGATAGACGAACGTCATCAGGGTCACGAAGGAAGCTCCAGAGGGGAATCAAAATGGATCAGCGCTGGTGTTTCCAGGCGCGCAGAAAGATCACGAAAAGCGTAATGGCCGTCAAGGGCAATACGTACCAAGTCATTGCATGGCGTAACAGGTTGATGGCCGGCAGGCCGGTGGAAAACATCACCAGATAGAGCGTGTAGGCGAGGTAGTAGCCCAAGAACATCGTACCTTCCCAGCGTTTGATCCTGTATCCGGAGAAGAAGATCGGCAGGCAGGCACCAAACACGGCGAGCATGACCGGTAGGTCGAAGGCCAGCGCGTTGGGTGAAATCGACAGGCCGTCGGCCGAAACTAAAGCTCCGGCACCGAGCACCAGCAGCAGGTTGAAGATGCAACTGCCGACCACGTTGCCGACGGCGATATCGCGCTCCCCGCGATAAACCGCCAGCAGCGAGGTCGCCAGCTCGGGCATGGAGGTGCCGACCGCGATAACGGTGAGGCCGATCACCAGTTCCGACAGCCCCAGTGCGCGTGCCAGGGCCACGGCGCCTTCAATCAGCAGGTTCGAGCCAGCCACCAGCAGGCCCAGCCCGAGCAATATCATCAACAGCTGAATGAGCCAGCCAAGTGGTTTCGGCTGGTCTTCCGGGCCGTATTCGACGTTGAATTCGTCGACCGGTGTGCGTCTTTTCTCGCGCTTGCTGGCGATGATCAAAAACACCGTATAGAGCAACAGCGAGGCTATCAGGATGCCGCCGTCCAGGCGGCTGACGCGGCCGTTCCAGGCGAGGACATAGGTCAGCACGCCGGCGCCGATCATGACCGGCACGTCGAGGCGCACCAGTTGGCGAGACACCAGCAGCGGCGCGATCAATGCCGAAAGCCCGAGAATCAGGAGAATATTGGCGATGTTACTGCCGATTACGTTACCCACGGCAATGTCGCCGCTGCCGCTCAGCGAGGCTTGGATACTGACGGCCGCTTCCGGTGCGCTGGTGCCAAAAGCGACAACGGTCAGGCCAATGATCAATGGTGATATTCCAAAGCGCGCAGCCAGTTTCGCGGCGCCACGAACCAGGGCTTCGGCGCCTGCCATCAGCAGGACCAGGCCGGCGATCAGGTAGGCGAACGTCATCAAACTCATTGCGACTCCATTGATATTCGGCGCTCCCGGTCAGTCTATTGTTTCGATCTTGGCGTTGACCACGCCGTCTTCGATCAGGTCAATCCTGCCTGCAGCGACCCGTGACAGATCGATGATCCGCCCCGGCTTGAACGGGCCGCGATCGACGATGCGTACCGTTACCTGTTTGCCGTTGTCCAGATTGGTCACCTTCACGCGCGTGCCGAAAGGCAAGGTCTTGTGGGCGGCGACCAGTTCGTTCTGATCAAATGTTTCGCCGCTCGCGGTCTGCTCGCCATGAAAACTGCGGGCGTAGTAGGAGGCCTTGCCCTGCTGGGTGAAGGTGCTTTTGGCTTTCGAAGCTTCATCCTGCTTTTCAGTGCAGCCGCCAGCCAGGACGAGCAGGAAAGGTATGACGAGCAGTCTGGTTCGCATGAGCCAATCCCCCTGGCTGAATGCAGGCGCGAGCACCAGGCGCGCGCCGGGCAGCGGATTGCTATACGGTCTTGCAAGTTATTGAGCACTATCCGGCGCAGCCGTTCAACGAATCGATCGGCGCCGAAGCATTGGCTGCACATGTTTATGAGCGAGGGTTCATAAGCATTGGAGACGAGGCGGGTCCTATCAGGCCCGCCTCGTCGGGTCAGCCTTCTAGCTTGCTCTTCAGCAACTGGTTGACCTGGGCAGGGTTGGCCTTGCCCTTGGAGGCTTTCATCGCCTGGCCGACGAAGAAGCCGAACATCTTGCCGCGCTTGGCTTCGTCGCTCGCGCGGTATTGCTCGACCTGTTCGGCGTTGGCTGCCAGCACCTCGTTCAGCATCGCCTCGATGGCTCCCGAGTCGGTGACCTGTTTGAGGCCCTTCTTCTCGATGATCTCATCTGCCGAGCCTTCGCCGGCCGCCATGGCCTCGAACACCATCTTGGCGATTTTGCCGCTGATGGTGTCGTCCTTGATGCGCTGGATCATGCCACCTAGATGCTCGGCAGAAACCGGCGACTGCTCGATGTCCAAGCCTTCCTTGTTGAGCAGGCTGGACAGCTCGCCCATCACCCAGTTGGCGGATAGCTTGGCATCGCCGCAAGTGCGCTGGACCTGCTCGAAGTAGTCGGCCATCTCGCGGCTGGCGGCCAGTACGTCGGCGTCATAGGCGGACAGGCCGAATTCGCGCTGGAAGCGTTCGCGCTTCTCGACCGGCAGCTCCGGCAGGCTGGTGCGGATCTCGTCGAGAAAGTGCTGCTCGATCACCACCGGTAGCAGGTCGGGGCAGGGGAAGTAACGGTAGTCGTTGGCTTCTTCCTTGCTGCGCATAGAGCGCGTCTCGTCCTTGTTCGGATCGTACAGGCGAGTTTCTTGCACCACCTTGCCGCCGTCCTCGATCAGTTCGATCTGTCGCTGCACCTCGTGATTGATCGCCTTCTCGATGAAGCGAAATGAGTTGACGTTCTTGATTTCGGCGCGGGTGCCGAACTCGGTCTGGCCCTTCGGGCGCACCGAGACGTTGCAGTCGCAGCGCAGCGAGCCTTCGGCCATGTTGCCGTCGCAGATGCCCAGATAGCGCACCAGCGCGTGGATCGCCTTGACGTAGGCCACGGCTTCCTTGGCGCTGCGGATGTCCGGCTCGGAGACGATCTCCAGCAGCGGCGTGCCGGCACGGTTGAGGTCGATCCCGCTCATGCCGTGGAAGTCTTCGTGGAGGCTCTTGCCTGCGTCTTCTTCCAGGTGCGCGCGGGTGATGCCGATGCGCTTCTGGCTGCCATCCTCCAAGGTAATGTCGAGGAAGCCCTTGCCGACGATGGGATGGTCCATCTG
Organism: Stutzerimonas sp.; assembly: GCF_982611455.1. NCBI lineage: Bacteria > Pseudomonadati > Pseudomonadota > Gammaproteobacteria > Pseudomonadales > Pseudomonadaceae > Stutzerimonas > Stutzerimonas sp. The sequence goes on along the minus strand of NZ_CEXBBO010000004.1, from coordinate 117,756 downwards.
GCTGGTCTGATAGCCCTTGGGCAGGTCCGGGTAGAAGTAGTTCTTGCGCGCAAAGACATTCTTCTCGGCAATCTCTGCATCAATCGCCAAGCCGAACTTGCAGGCCATGCGCACCGCCTCGGCATTGAGTACTGGCAGCGTGCCAGGCATGCCCAGGTCAACCAGGCTGGCCTGGGTGTTTGGGTCGGCGCCGAAGGTGGTAGCGCTGGCGGAGAAAATCTTCGATTGGGTCGCGAGCTGTGCGTGAATCTCCAGCCCGATTACGGTTTCCCATTGCATCATCAGTCTCCTCAGAATCCGGCCGGTGCTTGTTTGTGCCACTCGGTGACCTGCTGGTACTGGTGGGCAACGTTGAGCAGGCGACCTTCCTGGAAGTATGGCGCGAGCAACTGAACGCCCACCGGTAGGCCGTCGATAAAGCCCGCCGGCATCGAGATCCCGGGGATTCCTGCGAGGTTGGCGGTGATGGTGTAGATGTCTTCCAGGTAGGCCGAGACTGGGTCGGCATTCTTTTCGCCGAGCTTCCACGCCAGGTTCGGCGTGGTCGGGCCGAGGATTACATCGACCTCCTCGAAGGCACTGACGAAGTCGTTCTTGATCAGCCGACGGATTTTCTGGGCCTTCAGGTAATAGGCGTCGTAATACCCGGCGGACAACGCATAGGTGCCGACCATAATGCGGCGCTTGACCTCGTCACCGAAGCCCTCGGCACGCGAGCGTTTGTAGAGGTCGGTGAGATCTACCGGATCTTCGCAGCGATAGCCGAAGCGTACGCCGTCGAAACGCGACAGGTTGGAAGAGGCCTCGGCCGGCGCGATCACGTAATAGGAAGGAATCGCGTGCTGCATGTTCGGCAGGCTGATGTCCTTGACCGTGGCGCCGAGCTTTTTCAGCTCTTCGACTACGGTCATTACTGCAGCCCCGATCTTCGGGTCCAAGCCGTCGCCGAAGTACTCCTTCGGCAGGCCGATGCGCAGGCCGTTAAGCGGCTTGCTCAGCGCCGCTAAATAATCGTCCAGCGGCTGGTCGACACTGGTGGAATCTTTGGGATCGAAGCCGGCCATGGCGCTGAGCATCAGCGCGCAATCCTCGGCGGTGCGCGCCAATGGGCCGCCCTGATCGAGGCTGGACGCGTAGGCGATCATGCCCCAGCGCGAGACGCGCCCGTAGGTCGGCTTCAGGCCGGTGAGGTTGGTCAATGCAGCAGGCTGACGGATGGAACCGCCGGTATCGCTGCCGGTTGCGGCTGGCAGCAGGCGCGCGGCAACCGCTGCGGCCGAGCCACCGGACGAACCACCCGGCACGCGGGTCGGATCCCAAGGGTTTTTTACCGCACCATAAAAACTCGACTCATTGGCCGAGCCCATGGCGAATTCGTCCATGTTCAGCTTGCCCAGCGATACCGCGCCAGCAGCGGCGAGCCGCTCGACCACCGTGGCGTCGTAGGGCGACGTAAAGCTGTCGAGAATTTTAGAGCCGCAGCTGGTGCGCACGCCCTGGGTGCAGAACAGATCCTTGTGACCGATCGGTGTGCCCAGCAGGGCACCGCTTTCGCCGCTGGCGCGACGCACATCGGCGGCCTTGGCCTGGGCAATGGCCTGCTCTTCGGTGACGGTGATGAAGCTGTTCAACTGCGGGTCGAGCTGCTGAATGCGATCAAGCAGCGAGCGCGTCAGTTCTTCGGCCGAGAAGCGCTTTTCGCTCAGGGCGCGCGCAATCTCGGCGAGGGTCAGTTGATGCATGTCGACGTCCTTCATTACTCGATCACCCGCGGGACCAGATAAAGGCCGCCTTCCACGGCCGGAGCGATGGCCTGGTAGGCGTCGCGCTGGTTACTTTCGGTGACCGCATCGGCACGCAGGCGCTGGTGGGTTTCCAGCGGATGGGCCAGCGGCTCGATATCAGTGGTGTCGACCGCCTGCATGCGATCGATCAGGCCGAGGATGTTGTTGAGGGTCTCGGTGGTGCGGGGCAAGTCGTCTTCATTCAGACCCAGACGGGCCAGATGAGCGATCTTTTCCACCTCGGAGCGTTCAAGCGCCATCGGAATTCTCCAGCGGGAAGCGAATCGGGTGCGCCTTCCGTCGGCAAAGGGCCGACGTCAGAGCGGCAGGGTCGAGCCGCGGCAGCGGGCGTTCGAGCCCGGAAAAGCCGTCAATCTTACATGCCTGGTGGTGTTCTCGGTAGCACGGCTGCGGCTTGTCGGGTGTACTGTGGTTTTTCTTCGCTGATCGCTTTTTCGCGCAGTGGCTCACGTCTGGCCAGACAAGCATGGACTCGCGCCTTGCCCTAAGTTCGCACCATTGTTAGAGTTTGCGGCACTTTTTTCCCCACGCGTTTGCCCCAGGGCCCTTTTCCCATGTTCAAGAAACTGCGTGGCATGTTTTCCAGCGATTTGTCGATCGACCTGGGCACTGCCAATACCCTTATTTACGTGCGCGACCGCGGCATCGTCCTGAACGAGCCGTCCGTGGTGGCCATTCGTACCCATGGAAACCAGAAAAGTGTCGTCGCCGTGGGCACCGACGCCAAGCGAATGCTCGGCCGTACGCCAGGCAATATCAACGCGATTCGCCCGATGAAAGACGGCGTGATCGCCGACTTCAGCGTTTGTGAAAAGATGCTGCAGTACTTCATCAACAAGGTTCACGAAAACAGCTTTCTGCAACCCAGCCCGCGCGTTCTGATCTGCGTGCCCTGCAAATCCACTCAGGTCGAGCGCCGTGCAATTCGCGAATCGGCACTGGGCGCGGGTGCGCGTGAGGTCTTTCTAATCGAAGAGCCAATGGCAGCAGCCATTGGTGCCGGTCTGCCGGTCGATGAGGCGCGTGGTTCGATGGTCGTCGATATCGGCGGTGGTACCACGGAAATCGCACTGATCTCCCTCAACGGCGTGGTCTACGCCGAATCCGTGCGCGTCGGTGGCGATCGTTTCGACGAATCCATCGTCACCTATGTGCGCCGCAACTACGGCAGCCTGATCGGTGAATCCACCGCTGAGCGCATCAAGCAGGAAATCGGTACCGCATTTCCGAGCACCGATATTCGTGAAGTTGACGTCCGCGGCCGTAACCTGGCGGAAGGTGTGCCGCGTAGCTTCACCCTTAACTCCAATGAGGTGCTCGAAGCGCTGCAAGAATCCCTGGCAACTATCGTTCAGGCGGTCAAGAGCGCGCTGGAGCAATCGCCGCCGGAATTGGCGTCGGATATTGCCGAGCGTGGCTTGGTACTGACTGGTGGTGGTGCGTTGTTGCGTGATCTCGATAAGCTGCTTTCCCAAGAAACCGGCCTGCCGGTAATTGTCGCCGAAGAGCCGTTGACCTGCGTCGCGCGCGGTGGCGGCCGGGCATTGGAAATGATGGATCGTCACGCCATGGATCTGCTGTCCACGGAGTGACTTACAAGCGGTAAGCTCCAAGCGCAAGCCGAAAGCAGGGCCACACTCTGCTCTCGGCTTGTCGCGTTTAGTTTGAAGCCTGCAGCTGCGAGGACCCGTCAATCAAACCACTATTTGCCAAAGGACCCTTGCTCGGAGTTCGCCTGCTGGTGCTCTCCGTGCTTTGTGTCGCGCTGATGGTGGTCGACGCGCGCTTCGAGACGTTGAAACCCGTGCGCAGCCAGATGGGTCTGGTACTGACGCCCTTCTACTGGCTGGCCGATCTGCCGGTACGCACTTGGCAGCGTGCAACCGAGCAACTCAGCAGCAGCACCAGTCTGGTTGCTGAGAATGAGAAGCTGAAAGCCGAGGCGTTGCTCATGCAGAGACGCCTGCAGAAGCTGGCGATGCTGACCGAGCAGAATGTGCGCCTGCGTGAGCTGCTCAACTCTGCTGCGCTGGTCGATGACAAAGTGATCATCGGCGAGCTGATCGGCCTCGATCCAAACCCCTTCACCCACCGTATTCTCATCGACAAGGGCGAGCGCGACGGCGTCTTCCTCGGTCAACCGGTGCTCGATGCCAGTGGATTGATGGGCCAGGTAGTCGAGGTCATGCCCTACGCCGCCCGCGTACTGCTGCTGACGGACGTGACCCACAGCATTCCTGTGCAGGTCAATCGCAACGGTCTGCGAGCGATCGCGGTCGGCACTGGCAGCCCTGATTATCTCGAGTTGCGCCATGTTGCCGAGACGGCAGATATCAAGGAAGGCGACTTGCTGGTCAGTTCGGGATTGGGGCAGCGTTTTCCCAGTGGCTATCCGGTCGCCCAGGTCACCGAGGTGGTGCGGGGCTCGGGGCAACCCTTCCTGATCGTGCGTGCTATTCCCACTGCGATGCTCAATCGCAGCCGCTATCTGTTGCTGGTCTTCAGCGATTCGCGGACACCGGAGGAGCGTGTCACCGCTGCTGCCGAAGCTCAAGAGACGGCCGATCGCGAAGCCGCCGAGCAGGCAGCACCAGCTTCCGTTGAAGCTGCATCCGAGCCGGAAACCCCCGCAGCCACTCCGGCGACGCCAGAAGTTACGCGGCCGAGCGCTGAGGAGCAGCCATGATCAGCGGGCGACCGAATAACGGCTGGGTCATCTGGTTATCACTGTTGATAGCGTTGTTGCTCAGCGTGGCGCCCATGCCACACAGCATCGGGCTGGGGCGCCCGCTCTGGCTCGCCATGTTCATCGCCTACTGGGCAATCGCCTTGCCCCATCGTGGCGGCATGGCCGTGGCGTTCTTCTTCGGGCTGATGCTCGATGTGCTGTCCGGCACGCTGCTGGGGCAAAACGGCCTGCCGTTGATATTGATCACTTTTCTAGTGCTCAACCTTCAGCAGCGCCTGCGTATGTTCCCGCTATTGCAGCAAAGTCTGGTGCTGCTGGTGATTCTGGGAATCGGGCAGCTGGTGCAGCTGTGGCTCAATACGCTGACGGGTAACCGCCCGCCGACGCTTCTATTCCTCGTTCCTGTGCCGGTCAGCGCGTTGCTCTGGCCTTGGGTCTTCGTGGCCCTGCAATGGGCGCGGCGACGTTTCGATGTCTACTGACCTCCCTCTGCGATCAGCGCGAGTTGCTTCCGAGCGCCGCCCGGATATGCGAATCTGCTTCGATAGTTTTATGTCCAAGGAGCAGGTATGCCCGCATTGTTTCTCGCCTCCGCGTCGCCCCGGCGCCGTGAACTGCTGACGCAAATCGGCGTTCCGTTTTCCCTTCTCTCGGTCTCCATCGACGAAACACCCGATCCTGCGGAGCCGCCGGACGTTTACGTACAGCGTCTAGCCCGAGAAAAAGCCCTGGCGGGCCTGGCCCTGCTCGATGATGCCTCGGCGTGCGTGCTGGGTGCAGACACCACGGTAGTGCTGGATCAGCGGATTCTCGGCAAGCCGATGGATAAACAGGATGCGCTGGCGACGCTGCAGGCCTTGTCCGGGCGTGAGCATCAGGTGCTGACGGCCGTTGCGTTGGCCAGCCAGACAGGTTGCGTGGTGCGCCTGGTGAGCAGCCGAGTACGGTTCCGATCGATTCGGCCGGATGAAGCCGAGGCCTACTGGGCCAGCGGCGAGCCGCAGGACAAGGCGGGTAGCTACGCCATTCAGGGTTGGGGTGCGATCTTCGTCAGCGCGCTGGAGGGCAGCTACTCCGGCGTGGTCGGTCTACCGTTATGCGAAACGGCACAACTGCTCGATGCCTACGGCCTTGAGTACTGGACTAAAAGCTCCGTCTAGAGCCTGTGGCTTGGCGGCGTATGCCGTTAGAATCGAGCCCACTCGTCAGCTTCGGCTGCTGTCAGGCCCATTGAGAAACGAAGTCTTGCCAACGCAGGTGATTTTTCAGCAGCCTGGCACCCACTGCCATCGGCCGAGAACAACAATGAGCGAAGAAATTCTGATGAACATCACCCCCATGGAATCACGGGTGGCGGTGGTGGAAAACGGTGTCCTGCAAGAGGTGCACGTTGAGCGCACCCAGCGTCGCGGCATCGTTGGCAACATCTACAAGGGGAAGGTCGTACGGGTGCTCCCCGGTATGCAGGCGGCTTTCGTCGATATTGGCCTGGAGCGTGCGGCATTCATCCATGCTTCGGAAATTTCCAGCCGGGAAGGCAACGCGGTCGAGCCCATCAGTGCGCTTGTTCATGAGGGGCAGGCGCTGGTCGTGCAGGTCACCAAGGACCCGATCGGAACCAAGGGCGCGCGGCTGACGACACAATTGTCGATACCCTCGCGCTACCTGGTCTACATGCCCAAGACCAGCCATGTCGGAATCTCCCTGCGCATCGAGGAAGAAGCCGAGCGCGATCGTCTCAAGCAGGTGGTTGCCGAATGCGTCGCGGCCGAAGGCATCAAGGAAGCCGGCGGGTTCATTCTGCGTACCGCTGCCGAGGGTGCCGGCAGCGACGAAATCCTAATGGACATTCGTTACCTGCGTCGCCTGTGGGAGCAGATCGACGGCCAGATGAAAGCCGCCGGCGCGCCCTCGATCATCTATGAAGATCTTTCGCTGGCCATGCGCACCCTGCGCGACCTGGTCAATCCGCGTATCGAAAAGATCCGTATCGATTCGCGAGAAAATTTTCAGAAGGTCAGCCAGTTCGTCGGCGAGCTGATGCCGGAGCTGAGCGAGCAGCTCGAACATTACCCCGGCGAGCGGCCGATCTTCGATCTGTACAGTGTCGAGGATGAAATCCAGAAGGCGCTCGAGCGCAAGGTCATGCTCAAGTCCGGTGGCTACCTGATCATCGATCCGGCCGAGGCGATGACCACCATAGACGTGAACACCGGTGCCTTCGTCGGCCATCGCACGCTCGAGGAAACCATCTTCAAGACCAACCTCGAGTCCGCCACCGCCATTGCGCGTCAGCTGAGGCTGCGCAATCTCGGCGGGATCATCATCATCGACTTCATCGATATGGAAGACGAGGAGCATCGCCGTCAGGTCCTGCGCACACTGGAAAAGCAACTGGAGCGCGATCACGCCAAGACCAACATCATCGGCATCACCGAGCTGGGTTTGGTGCAGATGACACGCAAGCGCACTCGCGAAAGCCTCGAGCAAGTGCTGTGCGAACCCTGCGAGTGTTGCCAGGGACGCGGCAAGCTGAAAACGCCGGAAACGGTCTGCTACGAGATATTCCGCGAGATTCTCCGCGAGGCGCGCGCTTACCAGCCCGAGGGCTATCGCGTACTGGCGAACCAGAACGTTATCGACCGGCTGCTCGACGAAGAATCGGGCAATGTCGCCGACCTCGAGAGTTTCATCGGCCGTTCGATCAAGTTCCAGGTAGAGACCATGTATTCACAGGAACAGTACGACGTGGTGTTGCTCTGACTAGGGTCTGTTGCCGTTTTGCTGCGAGCCGCGTTGCTGCGCCAAATCTCGCCAGGCAAGGCGCGGGACGCAGATAATGGTCGCTCCCTTACCAAGTCCCGCAACGCCGCATGGCGAGATTTGCCGTGCAACCCGTAGGGACGGGCCGGTTTTTGTGCGATACGGCGTTTCTCGTCGCTTATTTGGAACGGCCAAACTGCGCGACTCGTGCGATCTCCATGGATGGAGTGAATGCCGCAAGCCCGCCGGGAGCGGGCGCGGCCTTGTCTCGCGCAAAAACCGGCTCCGTCGCGGCCGCGACGAAACGGGAACAGACCCTAAATGCCAGCCTGGCCATGTTGGCCCGGATGATTGGAGCGCATCCGTATGAGTCGGCTCCTTGCCTTTGTCCTCGCATTCTTGCGCCGCAGCCTCTGGCTGGGTGCGATCGGCCTGGTGCTGCTTGCTTTTTATGTGAGCCTTGGCCGCCAACTGGTGCCGCTGGTGGCGGAGTATCGACTCGAGGCGCAAGACAAGGCGCGCGAACTGCTGAACATGCCGGTAGCGCTAGGAAAACTGGAAGGTCGTTGGGAGGGTTTCTCGCCACGGTTGCTGGCGCACGACGTGGTGCTTGGCGAAGGCGACGCGGCGATGCGTCTGGATCGCTTGGCTCTGGTGCCCGACCTTGTCGGCAGCCTCTTGTCTCGGCAGCTGCGGCTGAAAAGCGTGGCGTTCACTGGCGTCCATCTAAGTCTGGTGCAGGATGCGGAGGGCAGGTGGCGTGTCGATGGATTGCCCGAGCGTAGCGATCAGCCGCCTGCCGATCCACAGAAGCTTTTGACCGAATTGCAAAAAATTGGGCGTCTGTTGCTGCTCGACAGCCAGATCACTCTTGAGGCGCACGCCGAAGCGCCGCTGACCCTGACCTATGCCAATCTTGAACTGCGCACCGCAGGTGACAGCCTGCGCCTGGACGGGCGGGTGTTGTTGCCAGATGGCCAGCCACTGAGCATGCGTGCGCAAGCGCGGGTGCGACCGAACGACTGGAGGGACAGTGAGGCACGGCTCTACCTCAGCCTGCCGCAGAGCGACTGGGCCGCCTGGATGCCCGCGAACCTGACCGGCAACTGGAACATTCAGCAGCTTCAGGCTGGGGGTGAAATATGGCTCGATTGGCGCGAACGTCGGTTGGCCCGCGCGGTTGCGCGATTGAGCGTGCCGGCACTGCGAGTGGGCCAGCTGGAGCGCGACCCGATCCAGGTCGAGGATCTATCGGTGAATGCCTATATCGACCGATCGGACCAAGGCTATCGATTGCAGCTCGATGGGCTGGCTTTCACCTTCGATGACGACCGCTGGCGAGACACGGCGGTGGTTGTCCAGCAGGATATCGCCGAGGCTCGCTGGCGCATGCAAACCGATCGCATTCCGGTCGCGCCGGTGGCCGAGTTGATCCATGCCTTGGCGCCGCTGCCCGATCAGGCGAGCGAGTATCTGCTCGGGCTGGCGCCGAGCGGAACGCTGCGCAATCTGCAAGTGGACTATCGCCCTGCGGCGCCACGTGTCGAGCGCTTGGCATTCACCGCCAATCTCGATGCGGTCAGTATCGCCGCGCACAAATGGATTCCTGCGGTGCGCAACGTCAGTGGCGCGGTGCAGGGCAATCTCGGCGGGGGCGAGCTGCGTTTCGACAACCGGGACTTCAGTCTGCACCTGGCTGAACTGTTTCCGAATCCCTGGGACTATCGTCGTAGCCGCGGCAGTCTCGTCTGGACGCTGGATGATCAAGCCTTCACGCTCGCCGCACCCTATTTGCAAGTCGAGGGCGAAGAGGGGCGCATCGCTGGCGATTTCCTGATCCGCCTGATGCGCGATCCGGAGGCCGAGGACTATATGGATCTGCGCGTCGGTATCCGTGACGGGGATGCTCGCTATACGGAGAAATACCTGCCGACGCGCTCGCCAGCCTTGAGCCCGGCGTTGAGCGAGTGGCTGAATACGGCGATTCGCGGCGGGACCGTCGAGCAGGGCTATTTTCAGTATCAGGGCGCGCTGAACAAGGGTGCGGCCGATACTGCTCGCAGCCTGAGCCTGTATTTCAAGGTGAAGGATGCCGAGCTTGCCTTCCAGCCCGGCTGGCCCGTGTTGCGTGAGGGGCGAGGTGAGGTATTGATCGAGGACAGTGGGGTGCGGGTACGCCTTGCCGAGGCGCGCATGCTCGACAGTCGTGTACATGACGCCACAGCCGAAATTCCGCATAGCCAGAATGGCCAACCGCCGTGGCTAAATATCGAGGGACAGGTCGACGGCAATCTGCGAGACGCGCTGACAGTGATGCAGATGGCACCGATCGGCACCGCCGATCTCTTCGCCGGGTGGCACGCTGACGGACCTTTGAGCGGAACGCTCAATCTTGATATCCCGCTGGCAAAGGGCGAGCGCCCAAGGGCCGTCGTGGATTTTTCCAGCTCCGATGCTTCGCTTTTCGTTGCACAGGCGGATCTGCAGTTCGAAGGATTGGGTGGTGAGTTTCGCTATGACAGCGAGCGCGGCTTCAGCGCTGCGGAGCTCCATGGCCGCACCCTTGGCAGTCTTGTGCGCGGCAAGGCCATCGCCACCCGGCAGCCGGGTAAGCCCTCCACACGGATCGAGGCCACCGGCACGGTAGCGCTGCCGCGACTCCTGGCCTGGCGGAAGATTGAACAACCTGTGCCCGCATCCGGCGAGCTGCCGTTTCGGTTGAGCCTGGTTCTGGATGGCGCCGATAACCGTCTCCAGGTGGATTCTTCACTGCTGGGTACAGCGTTGGCGCTCCCGGCGCCATTCGGCAAGACGGTCAACGAACGGCGCGACACCACGCTGCGGATGACGCTAGGTGGCGAGCGCCAGAATTACAGCCTTCGGCATGGCGCGCTGGCGGCGCTGACCTTCGCCGCGCCGGCCGATAATTGGGCCGAGGGTGGCGGTGAGTTGGTGTTGGGCGGCGCTGCTGCGAATCTGCGCAGCGATCAGGGCTTGTACGTGCGCGGAAAGATACCGCTGCTCGATCTGGGAGAATGGCAGGCATTATCGAACGACTACGGCAGCGCTTCGCAAGGCCAGCAGGCCACCTCACTGCTGCGCCGCGCTCAGCTTGATATCGGGACGTTCACGGGGTTCGGCGCTCAGGTCGACAATCTCGGCGTGGACCTGCGGCGCCTTCCGGCTGGCTGGTCGCTGGGGTTGGACAGCCGAACCGTCGCCGGCACCGTTCGCCTGCCGGATAGCGACAGCGAGCCCATCGTGCTGGATCTGTCGCGCCTGCAACTTCCCGCGGCAAATCCAGACAAGCCCCAAGGAACATCGGAAGATCCGCTGGCTGCCGTCGATCCGAAGAACCTGCCAGCGATGGATATTGCCGTGGCCGAGGTGCTGCAGGGCGATCAGCCGCTGGGTGCCTGGGCGTTGAAAATGCGCCCGGCGGATAATGGCGTCGAATTCTCGGAGCTGAATCTGGATCTCAAAGGACTCAAGATCGGCGGCAAGGGTGGCTGGAGCGGCTCGCAGAGTTGGTACAAGGGCAGGCTCGGGGGTGCCAATGTAGCTGATGTACTTCTGGCCTGGGGGTTTGCGCCTTCCACCACCAGCGAATCCTTTCATCTCGACGTGGACGGCAACTGGCCTGGATCACCAGCATCCTTCAGCTTGCAGCGGCTTTCCGGCCGGCTCGATGGCAGGCTGCGCAATGGCCAGCTGCGCGAGGTAGACGGTAGCGCCCAGGCGCTGCGGGTCTTCGGCCTGCTCAATTTCGCCTCCATCGGCCGGCGGCTGCGGCTGGATTTCTCGGACTTGTTCAGCAAAGGTCTGAGCTACGATCGAATCAAGGCCGAGCTGGTCGCTACAGACGGGGTTTATGTGACGTCGCAGCCGCTGACGGTTACCGGGCCCTCGAGCAATCTGGAGCTGGATGGCCGGGTCGATATGGTCAATGACCGGATCGACGCCAAGCTGCTGGTCACGCTGCCGGTCAGCAATAACCTACCACTGGCTGCGCTGATCGTCGGTGCGCCGGCCATCGGTGGCGCCCTGTTCGTCGTCGACAAGCTGCTGGGTGACAAGTTCGCACGCTTCGCCAGCGTTCAGTACAACGTTGAGGGGCCATGGCGAGCGCCGAAGATCACGTTCGATAAACCTTTCGAACAGCCCAACTGAACATTTTTTGCAGCGTGCGGCTCTACGCCGCCTAGGGTTTCAAGCATGACTTTTGCTGTGATCCAGATGGCCAGTCAGGCCGATATACAAGCGAACCTCGTCACTGCCAAAAAGCTGCTGGAGCAGGCTGCCGATTCCGGTGCCCGACTGGCCGTGTTGCCGGAAAATTTCGCTGCCATGGGCCGCACCGACCTACCGGCGGTCGGCCGGGCCGAAGCCGAGGGCGCTGGGCCGATACTCCCGTGGTTGAAACAGGTCGCACGCGACCTCAGGTTATGGATAGTGGCCGGCACGCTGCCGCTCCCTCCGGATGATCGACCGCAAGCGAAGGTCCGGGCCTGCTCGTTACTCGTCGATGACCAGGGCCAGCGCGTTGCGCGTTACGACAAGCTGCATCTGTTCGATGCCGAAGTCAGTGATGCACGTGGCCGTTACCGTGAGTCAGATGATTATGCCGCGGGCGAGCGGCTGGTAGTGATCGATACACCGGTCGGCCGGTTGGGGATGACCGTTTGCTACGACCTGCGCTTCGCCGAGTTGTATTCGGCCCTCCGCCTGGCTGGTGCTGAGCTGATCAGCGCGCCTTCGGCCTTCACTACGGTAACCGGTCAGGCGCACTGGGAGATGTTGGTCCGCACGCGGGCCATCGAGACGCAATGCTATATGCTGGCCGCAGCGCAGGGAGGAGAACACCCTGGCGGACGACTGACCTACGGGCACTCGTCTATCGTAGATTTTTGGGGCCGCGTGCTGAGCGAACAGGCGACAGGCGAAGCCGCACTGACCGCCGCCCGTGACACGGCCGAGCAGGCTGCGATGCGCCAGCGCATGCCGCTGCTGAGCCATCGTCGTTTCACCGCGCCCCGTATCGCATCGCGCACTTTGGAGTAGATATGAGTGAACTGCTGTTACCTGTCACCGAGCGCCTGCTGACACCGGGCGGGCTGGGTATCGATGATTTACCGGGCTTGCTCGGCGAACTGGCCGGCCCTGGCATCGACGCGGCGGACTTGTATTTCCAAGACCAGGTCACCGAGTCTTGGATGCTGGAAGATGGCATCGTCAAGGAAGGTAGCTTTCACCTGGAACAGGGCGTTGGCGTACGAGCGCTGTCTGGCGAGAAAACCGGCTTCGCCTACAGCAATGCGATCACCGCCGATGCGTTGCGCCAAGCAGCTGAAGCGGCTCGCTCAATTGCCCGTGGCGGCCACCAAGGGCGTGTCGAGGTGCTTTCGAAGGCTGCGTTTGCGCCGCTGTATAGCCAGAACAATCCGCTGGATGGACTCGACCGTGCGGAGAAGGTCGAGTTGCTCAAGCGTATCGACGTCGCCACGCGGGCGCTGGATCCGCGAATCAAGCAGGTCACGGTAAGTCTGGCAGGTGTTTGGGAGCACATTCTGGTGGCAGGGTTGGATGGCGGCATGGCTGCCGACATACGGCCGCTGGTGCGCTTCAACGTGAGCGTCATCGTCGAGCAGAACGGGCGTCGCGAGCGCGGCGGGCAGGGCGGCGGCGGACGTACCGGATATGAATACTTTCTCAACGAAGACCGCGCGATGGGCTATGCCCGTGAGGCGCTGCGACAGGCGCTGGTGAACCTCGACGCAGTGGCGGCACCGGCCGGCACGCTACCGGTGGTGCTTGGTCCCGGCTGGTCTGGCGTGTTACTGCACGAGGCAGTCGGCCATGGGCTTGAAGGCGATTTCAATCGCAAGGGCAGCTCGGCCTACAGCGGCCGTATCGGGCAACAGGTCGCTTCGAAGCTGTGCACCATTGTCGATGACGGCACGCTGGCCGACCGTCGCGGCTCGCTGAGCGTCGACGACGAAGGCACACCAACCCAGTGCACGACCTTGATCGAGAACGGAATACTCAAGGGCTATATTCAGGACAAGCTCAACGCTCGACTGATGGGCGTAGCACCAACCGGCAATGGCCGGCGCGAATCCTATGCGCACCTGCCGATGCCACGGATGACCAATACCTACATGCTGGCGGGCGAAAGCGACCCGGAAGAGATCATCCGCTCGGTGAAGAAAGGCATCTATTGCGCGAGCCTTGGCGGCGGGCAGGTGGACATCACCAGCGGCAAATTCGTGTTTTCCACCAGCGAAGCCTATCTGATCGAGGACGGCAAAATCACCGCGCCGGTCAAAGGAGCTACGTTGATCGGCAATGGCCCGGACGTGATGAACAAGGTTTCGATGGTCGGTACCGACCTGGCGTTGGACAGCGGTGTCGGCACCTGTGGAAAGGATGGGCAGTCGGTGCCGGTCGGTGTTGGTCAGCCGACCCTGAAGATCGACGGAATTACGGTCGGAGGGACGGGTGCGTAAAGCGGCTGCAGGCCGGCACGGTGGGCGCTTTGCCTGCCGCCTGAAGCTTGTAGCCTGAAGCTGCTTTCAACGCAGTCCGCGCTGTGTCTCGTCCAGCCCGCGGATGTATTTGAAAATTTTGCGGCTGGCCGCTGGCGGCTTGTTCCGCGCTGCTTCGTGCTGGGCATGGCGAATCAGGCTGCGTAGCTGTTGGCGGTCGGTTTCGGGGAATTCGGTAACGAAGGCTTCGAGGGTTTCGTCGTTGCCGGCGATCAGGCGGTCGCGCCAGCGTTCCAATGCATGGAAGCGTTCGTTGTATTGGCGAGTGGATGCGTCGAGTTGGTCGACCAGGGCCAGGATGCCTTCGATGTCCTGATCACGCATTAGTTTGCCGATGTATTGCAGGTGGCGTTTGCGCGCGATATTCGCGGTGTGCTTCGGCGCATCGGCCAGCGCCTTGCGTAACGCATCGGTGAGCGGCAGGCGATCGAGCACGTCGGACTTGAATGTGGTGAGGCGCTCACCCAGGTCCTGGAGTGCGTGCAGCTCACGCTTTACCTGGGTTTTGCTTTTTTCCTCGAAGTCGTCGAGATCGGAAATATCAGACATGGGGCTGGTCCAGTAGGAAATGCCGCCATGATAACAGCAGCCTTGCGGTGGAGCTCCAAGCTGAGCTCTGCAGGCTGCGACTTGATCGAATCAGTGGTTTGGAGTGTTTTATGAGTGAAGTAGAGGGGATTGGTCCGCACGCATTGCCCGGGCTGCGCGAAAAAGTTGCGCGGATCATCGAAGAGGCCAGCCGACAGGGCGCCAGTGCCTGCGAGGTTTCCGTCTCGATGGAGCAGGGTCTGTCTACCACGGTCCGCCAGCGGGAAGTGGAGACGGTCGAATTCAACCGCGATCAAGGCTTCGGCATCACACTGTACGTCGGGCAACGCAAAGGGTCGGCGAGTACTACGGGCGCCGGCGACGAGGCGATTCGCGAAACCGTGGCGGCGGCCCTGGCGATCGCCAAGCATGCTTCGGAGGACGAGTTCGCAGGGCTCGCCGACCCTGCTCTGATGGCGAAGGACACACCGAATCTGGAGCTCTATCATCCTTGGGACATAGCCCCAGATGAGGCCATCGAGCTGGCGCTCAGTTGTGAGGCGGCCGCGTTCGCCACCGACGGGCGTATCCTCAATGCCGACGGTACCAGTCTGAGTACTCATCAGGGTTGCCGCGGCTATGGCAACAGCAACGGTTTCATCGGTGCCTACTGCAGCACTCGCCACAGCCTTAGTAGTGTGATGATCGCCGAGGCCGAGGGGCAAATGCAGCGCGACTATCACTATGATGTCAGCCGTGTCGCCGGTGATCTGGCCTCAGCCGAGTCGATCGGCCGTCGCGCCGCAGAACGTGCCGTTCGCCGCCTCGGCGCTCGTCCCGTGCCGACCTGCGATGTCCCTGTTCTGTTTTCTTCAGAGTTGGCGACTGGTCTGTTCGGTCATTTTCTCGCCGCGATTTCCGGCGGTAATCTTTATCGCAAGTCCTCCTACCTGGAGGACGCGCTGGGACAGACGCTGTTCCCCGAGTGGCTGAGCCTGGACGAGCGTCCCCACTTGCTGCGCGGGCTGGCCAGCTCGGCTTATGACGGCGATGGTCTGGCAACCTATGCCAAGCCGTTCGTCGAGAATGGCAAGCTCTTGTCCTATGTGTTGGGAACCTACTCCGGACGCAAACTCGGGATGCCCAGCACGGCCAATGCCGGCGGTGTGCATAACCTCTTCGTATCCCACGGCGACGAGGATCAGGCGGCACTGATCCGCCGCATGGGGCGCGGGCTATTGGTCACCGAGTTGATGGGGCAAGGGCTGAATCTGGTCACAGGCGACTATTCGCGCGGCGCTGGCGGTTTCTGGGTCGAAAACGGGGAAATCCAGTTCCCGGTCCAGGAAGTCACGATTGCCGGCACCCTGCGCGATATGTTCCGGCAGATCGTCGCGGTAGGCTGCGATGTCGAAACACGCAGCAGCATCCATACCGGCTCGGTGCTGATCGAGCGAATGAAGGTAGCGGGAAGCTGAAAAGACGATAACAGCGCTGTAGGTTGGAAAGCTGGACGGAAAAGACGCTAAGTTTGAAAGGGTTTGGCCGGGCTTGACACTGTTTTGCTTCCAGCTTCCAGCTGCTCTATTCGCCTTCCTCGAAAAAATCTTCGATCAGTGCGATCAGCGCATCGATCGCCTCCTGCTCCTGTTCGCCGTTGGCGTGCAGGTGCAGGATGGTGCCTTTGCTCGCAGCGAGCATCATCACCGCCATGATGCTCTTGCCATCGATCAAACTGGCAGGGCAGCGCCCGACGCGGACATCGCAGGGGAACTGGTTGGCGACACCAACGAATTTGGCTGCCGCACGGGCATGCAGGCCCAGTTTGTTGATGATAGTGATTTCGCAAGACGGCATATGCATTCCTAAGCCAGGTCGCGGTGGCGTACCTGAACGTTCTTCAGGGTCTCGCGCAGTGCCTGGCCGAGTCGCTCCGCCAGATAGACCGAGCGGTGGTGCCCGCCGGTACAGCCGATGGCAACGGTAACGTAGGCGCGATTGCTGGCGGCGAACCGCGGCAGCCATTTGTTCAGATAGGCGAAGATGTCCTGGAACATCTCTTCAACATCGGCCTGCATAGAGAGGTAGTCGACGACAGGCTGGTCCAGTCCGGAAAAATCGCGCAGCTCGGCTTTCCAGTACGGATTGGGTAGGCATCGCACATCGAATACCAGGTCGGCATCTACCGGCATGCCGCGCTTAAAGCCAAAGGACTCGAAGAGGAACGCCGTGCCCGGTTCAGGCTTGTTCAGCAGACGCAGTTTCAGCGTGTCTCGCAATTGGTAGAGGTTGAGGTTCGTCGTATCGAGTTTCAAGTCGGCATGATCGATGATGGGAGCAAGCAACAGCTCCTCGTCATGGATGGCCTCGGCCAGCGAGCGGTTTTCGTTGGTCAGCGGGTGCCTTCGCCGAGTTTCCGAGAAGCGCTTGAGCAACGTCTCGTCCGCCGCATCCAGATACAAAACATCGCACTGAATGTGCCGCGCGCGGACCTCATCGAGCAGTTCGGGAAAGCGCTTCAGCTGGCTTGGTAAATTGCGCGCATCGATAGAGACAGCGACCTGCGGATGCAACAGTTCGGTATGCAGCAACGCTCGCTCCGCCAGCTCTGGAAGTAGCCCGGCGGGAAGGTTGTCGATGCAGTAAAAGCCGTTGTCCTCAAGCACATTGAGCGCCGTGCTCTTGCCTGACCCGGAGCGGCCACTGACGATGATCAGGCGCATTGCGGAGCGAGGTTCGACAGGGTGCGGACTCGAACGCACGAGCCGTGCTGCATACGCTGCTGGGTTGGGAGTTGGCAGGTTACGGACACGTCTCTTTCCTCACTTTGCGCGGGGCGATCGGCCATGCCGTTGCGCTAACTACCGCTCTGAATATCGACGACGGTCTGATACAGGTCCTGTCCGGTGGCGGCTCTGCGCAGGCGTTCACGCACTTCCTCACGGTCCAGCATGCTGGCGATCTGGCGAAGCAGTTCGAGGTGTTCGTCGGTCGCGGCTTCCGGTACCAGCAGTACGAATAGCAAATCGACCGGTGCACCGTCGATGGCGTCGAAGTCAACCGGTGCGTCGAGCCGCAGCACCGCGCTGAGCGGCGACACGCAGCCGGGCATGCGACAGTGCGGGATGGCGATGCCGTTGCCGAAGCCGGTAGAGCCGAGCTTTTCGCGGGCAATGAGGCTTTCGAAGATGGTCTGGGAATCAAGGTCTGGAAGGTCTTGGCCAATTACTTTGGCGATCTGTTCCAGGACGCGTTTCTTACTGCCACCCGATACGTTCACCAAGGAACGTCCGGGGGTCAGGATATTTTCGATTCGGATCATGATGGGTCAGCGAGCGAGGGCACCCTGGTTATGGTCGAGCTGTTTTTCTTTGTGCTTGATGAGCTGCCGGTCGAGCTTGTCGGCAAGCAGGTCTATGGAGGCGTACATGTCTTCATGTTCTGCGTTGGCGACGACTTCGCGCCCGGCAACGTGCAGCGTGGCTTCGGCTTTCTGTCTGAGTTTCTCGACCTGCAGAATCACCTGGACGGCAATGATGCGATCGAAATGTCTTTCCAGGCGCTCGAATTTCTCCTCGACGTAGTCACGCAGGGCTTCTGTGATTTCCAGGTGAAGGCCAGTGATGTTGACTTGCATACTGCATCTCCTTTTTGCCACGTGCGAATTGACGGGCTGCGCGCCCGTCACCGGAAGAGATCGACCAGGTCGCCTGGCATTACAACAACCGCTTACGCTCACTGGACGGCGCGATACCCAATGATTCGCGGTACTTGGCGACGGTGCGGCGTGCAACTTGAATACCCTGTGCCTCCAGTAAACCAGCGATCTTGCTGTCGCTCAATGGCTTTTTCGGGTTTTCCGCCGCCACCAGCTTCTTGATGATCGCGCGGATGGCGGTGGACGAGCATTCGCCGCCTTCGGCCGTGCTGACGTGGCTGGAGAAGAAATATTTCAGCTCGTAGATGCCGCGCGGTGTATGCATGTATTTTTGCGTGGTGACCCGCGAGATCGTCGACTCATGCATGCCCACCGCTTCGGCAATGTCGTGCAGCACCAGCGGTTTCATGGCTTCATCGCCGTGATCGAGGAAGCCGCGCTGGTGTTCGACGATCTGCGTGGCGACCTTCATCAGCGTCTCGTTGCGGCTGAGCAGGCTTTTGATGAACCAGCGCGCTTCCTGCAATTGGTTGCGCATGAAGGTGTTATCGGCGCTGGAGTCGGCTCGTTTGACGAAGCCTGCGTATTGGGCATTCACCCGCAGGCGCGGCATCGCATCCTGATTCAGCTCGACCAGCCAGCGCTCGTTGTGCTTGCGCACGATTACGTCGGGCACGACGTATTCCGGCTCGCTCGCTTCGATTTGCGAGCCGGGACGCGGATTGAGCGTCTGGATTAGATCGACCACTTGGCGGAGCTCGTCTTCCTTGAGCTTCATGCGGCGCATCAGCAGGCTGTAGTCGCGGCTGCCGAGTATCTCCAGCTGATCGCTTACCAAACGTATCGCTTTGCCCAGCCAAGGCGTTCGCTCGGGTAGTTGGCGCAGCTGCAGTAGCAGGCATTCGCGCAAATCGCGCGCCCCGATGCCGGCGGGCTCGAACTGCTGGATGCGGCGCAGCACGACTTCGATTTCATCGAGTTCAATTTCCAGCTCGGGATCGAACGACTCGAGTACTTCTTCGAGGGTTTCGTCGAGGTAACCCTGCGGGTTGATGCAATCGATCAGCGTTGCGGCGATGAGACGGTCGGTATCGCTCATCGGGGCGAGATTGAGCTGCCAGAGCAGATGGCTCTGCAGGCTTTCACCGATGGACGTGCGGGTGGTGAAGTCCCACTCGTCGTCGTCATTGCTGGGCAGGCTGCTGGCGCTGGTCTGGTAGATGTCTTCCCAGGCGGTGTCCACCGGCAGCTCATTGGGAATACGATCGCCCCAATCGCCTTCCTCGAGGTTTTCCACCGTATTGATGGGCTCTTCGAAGTGATTGTCCGGCGTGTCCTGCTCGGTCGAGGTGCTTTCAGGTTTCTTCTCGATCGACTCGGCCATCGGATCGGAGTTATCGAAGTCGTCTCCATCCTCCTCGCGCTCGAGCATGGGATTGGAGTCCAGCGCCTCCTGTATCTCCTGCTGGAGATCGAGCGTGGATAACTGGAGCAACCGTATGGCTTGTTGCAGCTGCGGTGTCATCGTCAGCTGCTGGCCCATCTTCAGGACTAGCGATGGTTTCATGGCAGAGGACTTCGAACCTTATTTGCCGGCGCAACCGCGCCTGTTCCGATTTCACTGGCGCTGTGCACGCCCGCTATAAGCAAATTATATGCCTGCCAACGAAGCCTTTGCCTAGTCCCGTGCGACGGTGTGAGCGGAAAAATCACATCAGAGACGGAATTCGTGTCCGAGGTAAACTTCCTTGACCAACTGGTTGGCCAGGATCGTCTCCGCGTCACCCTCGGCGATCAGTTGGCCATCGTTGACGATGTAAGCGGTCTCGCAGATGTCTAGCGTCTCGCGCACGTTGTGATCGGTGATGAGTACGCCGATGCCCTTGGCCTTGAGGTGATGAATGATTTGCTTGATGTCGCCGACCGAGATCGGGTCGACGCCGGCGAAGGGCTCGTCGAGGAGGATGAACTTGGGAGCGGTGGCGAGTGCGCGGGCAATCTCCACGCGGCGCCGTTCACCACCGGACAGGCTCATGCCGAGACTGTCACGGATGTGGTTGATGTGGAACTCCTGCAGCAGGCTTTCCAGCGCCTGCTGGCGACCGCTGCGATCCAGGTCCTTGCGGGTTTCGAGAATCGCCATGATGTTGTCGGATACCGACAGTTTGCGAAAGATCGACGCTTCTTGTGGCAGATAGCCGATGCCGGCGCGGGCACGGCCATGCATGGGGAGGTGGGTGACATCCTGCTCGTCGATCAGCACGCGACCCTGATCGGCTTTTACCAGCCCGACGATCATATAGAAGCAGGTGGTCTTGCCGGCGCCGTTCGGTCCAAGCAAACCGACAATCTGACCACTCTCGATGGACAGGCTTACATCACGCACGACCTGACGGCTTTTGTAGCTTTTTGCCAGGTGCTGGGCTTTGAGAATCGCCATTACTCGGTCTGCTCCGCTGCCGGCTGGTCTTTGTTGCGCGGCTGGATGACCATGTCCACGCGAGGACGCGGGGTGGTTACGTCGGTATTGGTGGCTCGGCCGGCGTTGACGATCTGACGCTGGGTGTCATAGACGATCTTCTCGCCTTCGAAGGTGTTGCCTTCCTGAACGACTTTCGCCTGATCGATCAGGACGATGCGCTCATTCGCTGCGAAATACTGGATGGTCAGGCCGTAAGCCTTGACGATTTCCTTGTCCACCGCTGGCTTCTGCTCGTAATAGGCAGGCTTGCCGATGGAGGTGAAAACCTCGACATCGCCATTCTTGTTTTGCGTAATGGTCACGGTATTGCCAGTGATCTTCATGGTGCCTTGGGTAATGACCACATCGCCGCGATACACGGCAACGCCCTGTCGATCGTCTAATTCCGCGGTGTCGGCCTGGACGCGGATCGGCTGGTTGCGGTCTTCAGGAAGCGCATGGGCATTCGAGCCGAACAGAAAAATGCTCAAGCCGAGCAGGAAGGGGAAAGTCTTAACGCAGCTCATGCTGGCCTCTTACGTTGGAT
This sequence comes from Stutzerimonas sp., assembly GCF_982611455.1. Lineage (NCBI taxonomy): Bacteria > Pseudomonadati > Pseudomonadota > Gammaproteobacteria > Pseudomonadales > Pseudomonadaceae > Stutzerimonas > Stutzerimonas sp. Next base: position 96,760 of record NZ_CEXBBO010000004.1, on the reverse strand, counting down.
AGCAGGAGCATCCTGCCTTCATTCAGATACGCTTTCATGCCCGTGGCGGTGGTCACACCGTTTGCGGCGACGATTCTAACGGGTTGGCGGGTCTCGGCATAATCCTTCTCGGGGAGCACCGTCATTCGGCTGGTGGTGATGACGGTTGGACGCCCCTTGGCATCGTTGCGTTCGATCCTGACGTTATCGATCAGCTCCACTTCCTCACCCTGTGGGCCGACTTCGCCGCGCTCGCTGGTCACGTGCCATGGCAACTCGGTGCCGCGATAAGAATGCAAGTCGGGTCGGGTCAGGAGGCTCACGTCGCTGGCCTTGACGTGCTCAACTTTCTCCGCAGACAGTTCGTAGTTACGCTTGCCATCCGGTTGGTACTGGACGGTTCTGGAGTTGGTTACGTAAAAGTCGATCGGCGATTCCTCACCTGTGGCCGCAGTCGGTTCCTGCATGAAACTCTCGGGGCGAATGTTCCAATAGCCGATCGCGACGAGAAATAGCGCAATCAACAGCAGGATGGCAGGGAAACGGATTCTGCTCAGCATTGAAACCTCTAGAGATAGGCGGCCTGAGCGGCTTCGAGGCTGCCTTGGGCACGCATGATCAGTTCGCAGAACTCTCGAGCAGCGCCCTCGCCGCCGCGGGCGCTGGTGACTCCGTGAGCGTGCTGGCGAACAAAGGCATCGGCACTGGCGACGGCCATGCCCAGGCCCACCCGGCGGATTACCGGCAGGTCTGGCAGATCGTCACCCAGATAGGCGACTTCAGCGTAGCCGATTCCGAGTTCGGCGAGCAGCTCATCGAGGACCACCAACTTGTCCTCGCGTCCCTGATAGAGATGCTGGATGCCCAGATTCTGTGCACGGCGTTCGACCACAGGTGTCTTGCGGCCGCTGATTATCGCGGTGCTCACCCCAGAGTTGATCAGCATCTTGATGCCGTGGCCGTCGAGTGTGTTAAAGGTCTTGAACTCGCTGCCATCGACCAGGAAGTACAGCTTGCCATCCGTCAGCACACCGTCGACGTCGAAAATGGCCAGGCGAATATTGCGGGCGCGTCGCAGTAAATCGTTCATTTACATCACTCCTGCGCGCAACAGATCATGCATGTTGAGCGCGCCGACGGGATGGTCATTATCGTCGACCACTACCAGCGCACTGATCTTGCTGTCTTCCATGATTTTCAGGGCTTCGGCAGCAAGCATGTCAGCGTTGGCTGTCTTGCCGTGGAGGGTCATCACCTGATCGATATTGGTCTGGCGTACATCGATGCCTTTATCCAAAGTGCGACGCAGGTCGCCGTCGGTGAATACCCCGGCCAGGCTGCCGTCGTCCTCGATGACCACGGTCATGCCGAGACCTTTCTGGGTCATCTCCAGCAGTGCGTCGCGTAGCGAAGTACCCCGGTTGACCTGAGGCAGGCGGTCACCTGAGTGCATCACGTGTTCGACTTTGAGCAGCAGGCGTCGGCCAAGCGCGCCGCCAGGGTGCGAAAAGGCGAAATCTTCCGCGGTGAAGCCGCGCGCTTCCAGAAGGGCGATCGCCAATGCATCGCCGAGTACTAGGCTGACGGTGGTCGAGGATGTGGGTGCCAGGTTCAGCGGGCAGGCTTCAATGGCGACGCTGGCGTCGATATTGACCGCTGCTGCCTTGGCGAGCACCGAATCGGGGTTGCCGGTCATGCTGATCAGCGTAATGCCGAGGCGTTTGATCAGCGGCAGCAGTGTCACGATTTCGTTGGTGGTACCCGAGTTGGACAGAGCGAGGACGACGTCGTCGCGGGTAATCATGCCCATGTCGCCATGGCTGGCTTCGGCCGGATGAACGAAGAATGCGGTGGTCCCGGTGCTGGCGAGCGTGGCGGCGATCTTGTTGCCGATATGGCCCGACTTGCCCATGCCGACCACGACGACGCGCCCCTTGCAGCCGAGGATAAGCTCGCAAGCCTTGACGAATTGATCGTCGATGCGTGTTTTGAGTTCTTCGACCGCCTCTATCTCCATGTGGATAGTGCGCTGGGCAGTCTCGATCAGCTGGCTGCTTTGGCTCATGGTCACATCGTTGCCTGAATGAAAACGCGGGATTATAGCGGCAATCCGATCGCTACTCACCGAAAAGCTACAGTGGGTACGAACCTGAACTCTGGCTGGGAGTGGCACTCTCGCTCATGCGCCGACACAGTCGCGTGTTGGGGAGGCCGACAGCGCGGTGCTATAGTTCGCCGCCGAAAACGGTCGCGCGAAGTAACTCCGGAACACTGGGGGGCGTCTGATTCGCAGACTGTAGCCAAGGAGAGCCAATGAGCGCCGCCAACGCTAACGCCGTCGAGCTGAAGGGTGTCACCTTCAAGCGCGGGGAGCGGAGCATTTTCAACAACGTCGATATTGTCATACCGCAGGGCAAAGTGACGGCCATCATGGGGCCGTCCGGCTGCGGCAAGACGACACTGTTGCGCTTGATCGCGGCCCAGCTCAAGCCGGCCAGCGGCGAGGTGTGGGTGGCGGGAACCAATCTGCCGACCCTGTCGCGTCGGGAGCTGTTCGATATGCGCAAGCAGATGGGCGTACTGTTTCAAAGCGGTGCGCTGTTCACCGATCTCGATGTCTTTGAAAACGTCGCCTTTCCGTTGCGCGTGCATACCAAACTGCCAGAAGAGATGATTCGCGACATCGTTCTGATGAAGCTCCAGGCGGTAGGCCTGCGGGGTGCGATCGAGCTGATGCCTGATGAGTTATCTGGCGGGATGAAACGTCGTGTGGCCCTGGCGCGCGCCATTGCGCTGGATCCGCAGATTCTCATGTACGACGAACCCTTCGCTGGCCAGGACCCTATCGCCATGGGTGTTCTGGTGCAATTGATTCGCCTGCTCAACGATGCGCTGGGTATCACCAGTATCGTGGTTTCTCACGATCTGGCCGAAACCGCCAGCATCGCCGATTACATTTATGTGGTCGGTGATGGCCAAGTGCTCGGGCAGGGTACGCCTGCCGAGCTTCGCGAGTCGGCCAACCCACGGATCCAGCAGTTCATGAGAGGCGCGGCAGACGGTCCGGTGCCTTTCCATTTTCCTGCACCGGCCTATGCCGACGACCTGTTGCGAGGCTCCGGTGCGTAAGCGTTCCTTGATCGAACGAGTCCGTATGCTCGGTGAAGCCGGCATGAATGTGGTCGCCGCGCAGGGCCGTGCGACGCTGTTCCTGTTCCACGCCCTGTTCGGCCCTAGTGGCTTGAGCAATCGTTTTTCCCTGCTGATCAGGCAGTTGTACTCGGTTGGCGTGCTGTCGCTGGCAATCGTGGTGGTGTCGGGAATATTCATCGGGATGGTGTTGGCGCTGCAGGGCTACAGCATTCTCAGCAGCTATGGCTCCGAACAGGCGGTGGGACAGATGGTGGCCCTCACGCTGCTGCGCGAGCTGGGGCCGGTGGTCACCGCACTGCTGTTCGCCGGGCGCGCCGGTTCGGCACTGGCTGCTGAGATCGGAAATATGAAATCCACCGAGCAATTGTCCAGCCTGGAAATGATCGGCGTCGATCCGCTGAAGTACATCATTGCGCCGCGGCTATGGGCCGGTTTCATCTCGCTGCCGTTGCTGACCGTGATTTTCAATGTGGTCGGTATCTGGGGCGGTGCGATGGTTGCGGTGGACTGGCTTGGCGTTTACGAAGGCTCTTTCTGGGCCAATATGCAGAACAGCGTCACCTTTACCTCGGATGTACTCAATGGAGTATTCAAGAGCATGGTATTCGCTGTGGTAGTCACTTGGATCGCGGTTTTCCAGGGCTACGATTGCGAGCCGACCTCCGAGGGGATCAGCCGCGCCACTACCCGAACCGTGGTCTACGCCTCGCTGGCGGTACTCGGCCTCGACTTTATTCTGACCGCGTTGATGTTTGGAGATTTTTGATGCGTATCCGCACCCTGGAAATCGGTGTTGGCCTGTTCCTTCTGGCGGGCGTGCTGGCTTTGCTGTTGCTATCGCTGCGGGTCAGCGGGCTGAATGCCGCCAGTACTGACACCTATAAGCTTTACGCCTATTTCGACAATATTGCCGGTCTCAGTGTCAGATCCAAGGTCACCATGGCCGGCGTGACCATCGGTAAAGTGACCGCAATCGACCTGGACCGCGAGAGCTATACCGGACGTGTCACGCTGGAAGTGCAGAAGGATGTCGATATCCTGCCGACCGACTCCACCGCCTCGATTCTGACCGCCGGGCTGCTGGGCGAGAAATATGTAGGCATTAGCGTGGGTGGCGAAGAAGAGACACTGGGCGACGGCGATACCATTCGTGATACCCAGTCATCGCTGGTGCTGGAAGACCTGATCGGCAAATTTCTACTCAATTCCGTAAATAAAGAGTGAGGAGTATTCATATGATGACTGCCCTGCGTCGCGGCTTGCTGGTATTGCTCGCTGCCCTGCCTCTGCTGGTTCAGGCGGCCCCGAGCGCCCACGAAGTGATCCAGCGGACCACAGATGAACTGCTCGCCGACCTCAAGACCAACAAGGAGCAATACCGTCAGGATCCGAATGCCTTCTACGACTCGCTCAACGACATTCTCGGCTCGGCAGTGGATGCCGAGGGTATTTCCCGCAGCATCATGACGGTGAAATACTCACGCAGCGCCAGCCCTGAGCAAATGAAGCGCTTTCAGGAGAACTTCAAGCGTAGCCTCATGCAGTTCTACGGCAACGCCCTGCTGGAGTACAACAATCAGCAGATCCGAGTGCTGCCAGCGAGCGGCAAGCAGGATCCGGAGCGCACCAGCGTCGGTATGGAAGTGACGGGTCGCCAGGGCGAGATCTATCCGGTCTCCTACACCATGGTCAATCACAACGGTGAGTGGCTGGTTCGCAATGTAATCATCAACGGCATCAACATTGGCAAGCTGTTCCGCGACCAGTTCGCCGACGCCATGCAGAAAAACAATGGTGATCTGGATAAGACCATCGATGGCTGGGCCGAAGTGGTCGCGCGGGCCAAGGACACCGAAGCCGGTCAGCAGGCGGCGGGCGATGAGTGACGGGCGCGTCGAAAGGGGGGCTGGCGGCGAGCTGCGGCTCTCCGGCGTGCTCGATTACCAGTCCGGCCCGGCTTTGCGCCGCGACGGGCAGGCATTGATTCGTGCGATTAAAAGCGAACGGCTGCTGATCGATTGCTCGTCAGTGGAAAAATCCAGCAGCGTCGGGCTTTCCCTGCTGCTGGCTTTTACTCGCGATGCAATCGGGTCGGGTCGAGAGGTGGCTATCGTCGGTATGCCCAGCGATATGCATGAAATCGCCAGGGTGTCTGGCCTGCTGGATGTACTTTCGTTGGCAGACGAAACACAGGAAGCGGACTGATGCTATTGCGCTGGGCGGAATCAATGCGCGGCAAAGTTCACGCAGTGGCCGAGTCGCTGGGAAACCTCCTGGTCGAAACTTTTCATTATCTGTCGCTGTTCGCTATCGGTGCGGTCACTGCCTGGGCGGGGCTGGTGGCGTTTCTGGGCATGATCGAGAAAGGCAGCATCAGCGTCGATGACATCCTGCTGCTGTTCATCTATCTAGAACTCGGTGCAATGGTTGGGATTTATTTCAAGACCAACCATATGCCCGTGCGCTTCCTTATTTACGTAGCTATTACCGCGCTGACTCGTTTGCTGATCTCGGATGTTTCGCATCATCATCGTCCGGACATGGGTGTGGTCTATATTTCCGGAGCCATCCTGCTGCTAGCGGTGGCGATACTGGTCGTTCGCTTTGCCTCGTCGAAATTCCCAGCGGTAGCTGCCGGCAACCGGCATCAGCGTCCGCGCGACAGCGAGGCGGAAACGCTCGAGTGAGCTTCGTCAGCCCGTGCGGGTTCGGGGTTCGCAGCCTTCGGGCTTTTTTGTATGATGGCCGGCCGCGCGCGTCCGGCGCCGATCGAGGTTGAACATGCAGGCTGTAGAAGTTAAAAATTTTCTGGAAGAGAAGCTTCCGGGTGCTCAGGTGGAAGTCGAGGGCGAAGGCTGCAACTTCCAGCTGAACGTGATCAGCGATGAGTTGGCCGGCTTGAGCCCGGTCAAGCGCCAACAGCAAATTTATGCTCATCTGAATCCTTGGATCGGCGACGGTAGCATCCACGCCGTCACCATGAAGTTCTTCAGCCGTGCTGACTGGCTTGCGCGTAGCTGATTGCCGGTCACGATAGACATATTCCAGCCAGTGCGCAGTCCTTGAACCCGCGTACGGCTCCTCTTCGACAGTGCTTCGAGCCTGCGGGTTACGGGAACATTCATGGATAAATTGATCATTACCGGCGGTGCCCGCCTCAATGGCGAGATTCGCATCTCCGGTGCCAAGAACTCGGCCCTGCCCATTCTGGCGGCTACCTTGCTTGCCGATACCCCGGTAACCGTCTGCAACCTGCCGCACCTGCATGACATCACCACTATGATCGAATTGTTCGGTCGCATGGGCGTGCAACCGGTCATCGATGAAAAACTCAGCGTTGAAGTCGACGCCAGCAGTATTCAGACGCTGGTCGCACCCTATGAGCTGGTTAAGACCATGCGTGCTTCGATTCTGGTGCTAGGCCCCATGGTCGCGCGCTTCGGTGAAGCAGAAGTCGCGCTGCCAGGTGGCTGCGCCATCGGCTCGCGTCCGGTGGACCTGCACATTCGCGGCCTGGAAGCGATGGGTGCACAGATTGATGTCGAGGGCGGCTACATCAAGGCCAAGGCGCCGGCTGGCGGCTTGCGCGGCGCCCATTTCTTCTTCGATATCGTCAGCGTGACCGGTACCGAGAACATCATGATGGCCGCGGCGCTGGCGAACGGCCGCAGCGTATTGGAAAACGCCGCGCGTGAGCCAGAAGTGGTCGACCTGGCCAACTTCCTCAACGCCATGGGCGCGCAGATTTCCGGTGCCGGCACCGACACGATCACCATCGACGGCGTGAAGCGCCTCGGCGGCGGGCGCTACAGCGTAATGCCGGACCGCATCGAGACGGGCACCTACCTGGTGGCCGCTGCCGCAACCGGTGGTCGCGTGAAGCTCAAGGATACCGATGCCACGCTGCTCGAGGCGGTACTGCACAAACTCGAGGAAGCGGGTGCCCATATCGATACCGGCAGCAACTGGATCGAGCTGGATATGAAGGGCAACCGGCCGAAAGCGGTCAACGTCCGTACGGCGCCGTATCCGGCATTTCCCACCGACATGCAGGCGCAGTTCATCGCCATGAACGCCGTCGCCGAAGGCACCGGCACGGTCATCGAGACGGTGTTCGAAAACCGCTTCATGCACGTGTACGAAATGAACCGCATGGGCTCGCAGATACTCGTCGAAGGCAATACCGCCATCGTTACCGGTGTATCGAAGCTCAAAGGTGCGCCCGTCATGGCGACCGACCTGCGCGCCTCGGCGAGCCTGGTCATCGCCGGTCTGGTGGCCGAGGGCGATACGCTGATCGACCGCATCTACCACATCGATCGGGGCTACGAGTGCATCGAGGAAAAACTGCAGCTGCTGGGCGCCAAGATCCGCCGCGTGCCGGGCTAATCCAAACCATGTCGGGGTCGCCCGCTTATGGGCGGCGACACCCGGTCGGGTGGGTCGACTCGGCTCGCCCATGCCTGTGTCACGGCCGCCATCAATAGGCTTCAAGGAACAAACCGTCCATGCTCACCATCGCCCTTTCCAAAGGCCGCATTCTTGACGACACCCTGCCGTTGCTCGCCGCGGCCGGTATCGTCCCCACCGAGAACCCGGAAAAGAGCCGCAAGCTGATCATTCCGACTACGCAGGATGATGTGCGCTTGCTGATCGTCCGCGCCACTGACGTGCCGACCTATGTCGAGCACGGCGCGGCGGATCTTGGTGTGGCGGGCAAGGACGTATTGATGGAATACGGTGGGCAGGGCCTGTACGAGCCGCTGGATCTGAAAATCGCCAACTGCAAGCTGATGACAGCGGGGCGGGTCGGTGCAGCAGAGCCCAAGGGCCGGCTGCGCGTAGCGACCAAGTTCGTCAACGTCGCCAAGCGCTACTACGCCGAGCAGGGCCGCCAGGTCGATATCATCAAACTCTACGGCTCGATGGAGCTCGCGCCTCTGGTAGGGCTTGCTGACAAAATCATCGACGTCGTCGACACCGGCAACACGTTGCGTGCCAATGGCCTGGAGCCGCAGGAACTGATCGCCATGATCAGCTCGCGGCTGGTGGTTAACAAGGCATCGATGAAAATGCAGCACGCCCGCATCCAGGCGCTGATCGACGCCCTGCAGGGCGCTATCGACAATCATCGCGGTTGAGACTTTGCCGGCTGCAGTCCGGCCCGCCTATTCGCGTCATCACCTAAATTCACAGGTGCCCGCGCGGTTGGCTTGTTAATCTAAGTGGCGCCTGAAATCCGCTTCGACGCATCCTTTCATGAGGCTCGTTATGACCGCTTCCATCGATATCCGCCGACTCAATGCTGCTGATCCGGATTTCTCGCGACACCTGGATCATCTGTTGAGCTGGGAAAGCGTGTCCGACGATGGCGTCAATCAGCGTGTGCTCGAAATCATCAAGGCGGTCCGTGAGCGTGGCGATGCGGCTCTGGTCGAGCTGACGCAGCGTTTCGACGGCCTCGAAGTGGCGTCGATGGCTGACCTGATCCTGCCCCGTGAGCGCCTCGAACTGGCGCTGGAGCGTATCACTCCAGCGCAGCGCCAGGCGTTGGAGGCGGCCGCTGAGCGCGTGCGGACCTATCACGAAAGGCAGAAACAGAACTCCTGGTCGTACACCGAAGCCGACGGCACCGTGCTCGGCCAGAAGGTTACCCCGCTCGATCGTGCGGGGCTTTACGTGCCGGGCGGCAAGGCGTCATACCCTTCATCGGTGTTGATGAATGCGATTCCGGCGAAGGTTGCCGGTGTACCGGAAGTTGTCATGGTGGTGCCGACGCCGCGCGGCGAGCTCAACGAACTGGTGCTGGCAGCGGCCTGCATTGCCGGCGTCGACCGAGTCTTCACCATCGGTGGCGCGCAAGCCGTTGCGGCGCTGGCCTACGGAACCGAAAGCGTGCCGCCGGTGGACAAGATCGTCGGCCCCGGCAATATCTACGTCGCCACCGCCAAGCGTCATGTGTTCGGCAAGGTCGGCATTGATATGATCGCTGGACCGTCGGAGATTCTGGTGGTCTGCGATGGCCAGACCGATCCCGACTGGATCGCCATGGACTTGTTCTCCCAGGCTGAGCACGATGAAGACGCCCAATCCATTCTGGTCAGTCACGATGCCGCCTTCCTCGACAAGGTTGCCGAAAGCATTGCGCGCCTGCTGCCGACCCTGGAGCGCGCCGATATTGCCCGTGCCTCCATACAGGGGCGCGGTGCGCTGATTCAAGTCGCCGATATGCAGCAGGCGATCGACGTCGCTAACCGCATCGCGCCTGAGCATCTGGAGCTTTCGGTGGCCGACCCTGATCGATGGCTGCCGCAGATTCGCCACGCCGGGGCGATTTTCATGGGGCGCTATACCGCTGAGGCGTTGGGCGATTATTGTGCTGGGCCAAACCACGTTCTGCCAACGTCCGGCACGGCGCGTTTCTCGTCGCCGTTGGGGGTCTATGACTTCCAGAAGCGTTCGTCGATCATCAACTGCTCGGCCGAAGGTGCGTCGGAACTGGGCAAGATCGCCTCGGTTCTGGCTCGCGGCGAATCGCTGACGGCACACGCACGCAGCGCCGAGTACCGGATAAAGCCGTAGAGCCGATAAAAGCGCTGGAAGCCGTAGGCTGGACGAGGCTGCAATGCCTTTCGTCCGGCCTTCAGCCTTTCAGTCTCAGCGATTTTGAGAGGAGAGAAGGGCGATGAGCAAATATTGGAGCGCCTTCGTGAAAGGCCTGGTGCCTTACGTACCGGGTGAGCAGCCAAAGCTGAGCAAGCTGGTCAAGCTCAATACCAACGAGAACCCCTACGGTCCATCGCCAAAGACGATCGCCGCGATGCAGGCCGAATTGAACGATAGCCTGCGCCTTTATCCCGATCCAAACGGGGAGCGCCTCAAGCGCGCGGTTGCGGAGTATTACGATGTGCGGCCGGAGCAAATCTTCGTCGGCAATGGCTCGGATGAAATACTCGCGCACGCCTTCCACGGGCTGTTCCAGCACGGTAAGCCGTTGTTGTTCCCCGACGTGACGTACAGTTTTTATCCGGTCTATTGCGGTCTGTATGGCATCGAATACGAGACTATCGCCCTAAACGATAACTTTCAGATCGATGTGAATGACTACGCACGACCGAACGGCGGGATCGTTTTTCCTAACCCCAATGCACCGACTGGTTGCCTGCTGGGGTTGGAGGCGGTCGAGCGTTTGTTGCAAGCCAATCCCGATTCGGTCGTCCTGGTGGATGAGGCCTATGTCGATTTCGGCGGTGAGTCCGCGATTGCCTTGGTGGATCGCTACCCGAACCTGCTGGTGAGCCAGACTCTGTCCAAATCACGGTCGCTGGCGGGCCTTCGCGTTGGCCTGGCCGTCGGCCATCCCGATCTTATCGAGGCGCTTGAGCGCATCAAGAACAGCTTCAACTCCTATCCGCTGGACCGTATCGCCATCGCCGGCGCAGCCGCTGCGTTCGAAGATCGCGAATACTTCGAGCAAACCTGCCAGCGGGTGATTGCCAGTCGCGAAGACGTGATTGCCTCGATGCAGGAGCTGGGTTTCGAAGTGCTGCCCTCCAGGGCCAACTTCATCTTTGCGCGTCATCCGCAACGTGATGCCAGCCAACTGGCGGTGCAGCTGCGCGAGCAGGGTGTGATCGTGAGGCATTTCAAACAGCCGCGTATCGATCAGTTCCTGCGTATCACCATCGGTACGCCGGAGCAGAACCAGGCGCTGTTGCAGGCGCTGTAAGGGCAGCGGCAGGCTTCAAGCTGTAGGCTTCAGGCCAAGGCCACGGGCGACGCGTTTCACGAAACAGAAGCGGAATGGTGCGGGTGCCACTTAGGTGTCCGCTCCACGCTGACTAGCCTGCCGCCTACTGCGGACTTTTCTCCACGAGCGGCCGCATCCCGACCTCGGCCGTCAATGTCAGTGGCTTGCCGTTGCGCAGGATATCGATATCGACCTTATCGCCAGGGCGTGCCCTGGCAACTTGGTTCATCGAGGTGCGGCCATCGCTGGCTTGTTCGCCGGCAATGCTCAGAATCAGATCGCCCGGCAGTAACCCGGCACGCTCGGCGGGTCCGTCGCGATAGACGCCAGCGACGACGATTCCCGGCCGTCCGGCCAGACCGAAGGATTCCGCTAGCTCTTGGGTTAGCGATTGCACCTCGACCCCGAGCCAACCACGGATGACCTGGCCATGTTCGATGATCGATTTCATCACCTCGATTGCCAGCTTCACCGGTATCGCAAAGCCGATACCTTGTGAGCCGCCCGACTCGGAAATGATCGCCGTGTTGATGCCGATCAGTTGCCCGGCGGTATCGACCAGTGCGCCACCAGAATTGCCGCGGTTGATTGCTGCATCGGTCTGAATGAAATCTTCGTAAGTATTGAGGCCCAGCTGGTTGCGCCCCGTAGCGCTGATAATGCCCATCGTCACGGTCTGGCCGACCCCGAACGGGTTGCCGATCGCCAGCGTCACGTCGCCGATACGGATGCTGTCGGAGCGTCCGATGGTCATCGCCGGCAAGTCCTCCAGATCGATCTTCAGCACCGCGAGATCGGTCTCCGGGTCGCTGCCTATCACCCGCGCGAGCGTTTCACGGCCATCACGCAACGCCACGACTATCTGCTCGGCGTTGGCGGTAACGTGATTGTTGGTCAGCAAATAGCCTTCAGGGCTCATGATGACTGCCGAACCGAGGCTCGACTCCATGCGCCGCTGGCGCGGCAGGTTATCGCCGAAGAAACGCTGAAACAGTGGGTCGTCCTTCAGCATCGGCTGCTGGGGTTGGTCGATCACTTTGGTGGTGTAGAGGTTGGCCACGGCAGGTGCTGCGCCGCTTACCGCATTGGCATATGAATAAGGACCCTGCTGCGGTATCCCAATCACCGGTGTGTGGCGCAAGGTGTATTCAGGTTGCGTGCCCAGCCCTACCAGATGCGGGTAGCGCTGAATGATCAGCAGGGCCATGAGCAGGCCTACCAGCAACGGCCAGCCAAGAAAACGCAGGGCATTGATCATCGCGATTTTAGAATCCGGGCAGGTTGCGGGGGTCGATAGCGCCCCTTAAGGTGGCGGCATTATACGAAGCTGGTGGCGAATTGCAGCCTCGCCAGTAGCTAATCTGCGCTGAGTTGGCAGGGCGGGTTAAATCACGTTCGTGTCCAGCGTAATTCTTTGCTTTTACGAGAGGATATTGCATGGCCGTTGCACTGAGCACTTTGGTCGAGGAAGCCGATCGTTACCTGAATGCCACGAAGATTGCGGACTACTGCCCGAACGGCATGCAGGTCGAGGGGCGACCACAGGTGCGCCGTATTGTCAGCGGCGTAACCGCCAGCCAGGCACTGCTCGATGCTGCGGTCGAAGCGCAGGCCGACGTGGTGCTGGTGCATCACGGCTATTTCTGGAAGAACGAAGACCCACGTGTGGTGGGCATCAAGCAACGACGATTGAAAACGTTGCTGACCAACGAGATCAGTCTGCTCGCTTATCATCTGCCACTCGATGTGCATCCTGAGGTCGGTAATAACGTCCAGCTGGCGCGTTTGCTCGGGCTGACCATCGAAGGGCCACTGGAGCCCGATAACCCTCGCTCCGTCGGGCTTGTCGGTTCGCTGGAAGTCCCGTTGGCACCGGCTGACTTCATGCATCGGGTCCACGCTGCGCTGGCACGCGAGCCGCTGATGATCGAAGGCGCAGGGCCAATCAGGCGGATCGCTTGGTGCACCGGCGGTGCCCAAGGCTATATCGAACAGGCCGTGGCTGCCGGCGTCGATGCTTATCTGACCGGTGAAGTATCGGAACCGACAGTACATATCGCTCGGGAAAACGGTCTGAGCTTCTTCGCCGCTGGCCATCACGCAACGGAGCGCTACGGCGTGCAGGCTCTGGGTGATTATCTGGCGCGGCGTTTCGCCATCGAGCACCGGTTTATCGATTGCCCGAATCCGGCGTGAGGGGCATGGTTCCATCAGACCTTGGCAGGTGTCCAGGCGGTTTCGGCCGATATAAAGCTAGAAGATTTAGATCTAAAAGGTCGCCTGATTAGAATTTAACGCCGTGCTAAAGTTGCGCCCTCGTTCCGGCCCGCGGCCGTCCATCTGCCAATTCGTGAGTAGCTATGGTCGATAAACTGACGCATCTGAAACAGTTGGAGGCGGAAAGCATCCACATCATTCGTGAGGTGGCCGCCGAGTTCAATAATCCGGTGATGCTCTATTCCATCGGCAAAGACTCCGCCGTGATGCTGCATCTGGCACGTAAGGCGTTTTTCCCCGGCCGCCTGCCATTTCCGGTCATGCACGTCGACACTCGCTGGAAATTCCAGGAAATGTACCGTTTCCGCGAAAAGATGGTCGCCGAGATGGACCTCGACCTGATCACTCACATCAACCCGGACGGTGTGGCTCAGGGCATCAACCCCTTCACCCACGGCAGTGCCAAGCACACCGACATCATGAAGACCGAGGGTCTCAAGCAGGCGCTCGACAAGCATGGCTTCGATGCCGCCTTTGGTGGCGCACGCCGCGACGAAGAAAAATCGCGGGCGAAGGAGCGTGTCTATTCCTTCCGCGACAGCAAGCATCGCTGGGACCCGAAGAATCAGCGCCCCGAACTGTGGAATGTCTATAACGGCAAAGTGAAGAAGGGCGAATCCATCCGCGTCTTCCCGTTGTCGAATTGGACCGAGCTGGACATCTGGCAATACATCTATCTGGAACAGATTCCAATCGTGCCGCTGTACTTCGCCGCCGAACGCGAAGTCATCGAGAAGAACGGTACTCTGATCATGATCGACGACGAGCGCATCCTCGAGCACCTCTCCGATGAGGAAAAATCGCGTATCGAAAAGCGCATGGTGCGCTTCCGCACCCTCGGCTGCTATCCGCTTACCGGCGCGGTGGAATCCACCGCCGCGACGCTGCCGGAAATTATTCAGGAAATGCTCCTGACGCGTACTTCCGAACGTCAGGGCCGTGTGATCGACCATGACGGAGCTGGTTCGATGGAAGAGAAGAAGCGGCAGGGATATTTCTAGGCCGGAGGCCTAGGCGGCAGGCTTCAGGCGACGGGCTGAAAGCAGGCCTCAAAGTAATCGGAGCTGATGAAATGGATTTCGAGCGGCTTGAAGTGTGGCAGAAAGCGAGGGTTTTGACCGTTCAGGTCTATCAGGAACTTGCAGCCTGCCGAGATTATGGGTTCAAGGATCAAATTACCCGCTCAGCGCTTTCAGTTCCCAGCAATATCGCCGAGGGGATGGAGCGCGGGAGCAATAAGGAAAAATGTCAATTTCTGCGAAGAGCCAAAGGCTCTTGTGGCGAATTGCGAACCCAGATTCTTATCGGCGCTGATATTGGCTACATCAGACAGTCCAGCGCTGCTGCCTGGCTTGAAGAGTCAACCCGAATATCTCGAATGCTAAGCGGCCTGATTGGCCGAATCGCAAACTGAATTTAGCGCTGTTGGCCTGCCGCCTGAGGCCTGCAGCCTGCAGCCCTGGAGCTACGAAGAATGAGTCATCAGTCTGACCTTATTTCCGCCGACATCCTCGCGTATCTGGCCCAGCATGAGCGCAAAGAATTGCTGCGCTTCCTGACTTGCGGCAACGTCGACGACGGCAAGAGCACGCTGATCGGGCGTCTGCTGCACGACTCGAAAATGATCTACGAGGATCATCTCGAAGCCATTACTCGTGACTCGAAGAAGTCCGGCACCACCGGCGATGAAGTCGATCTGGCGTTGCTCGTCGATGGCCTGCAGGCCGAGCGCGAGCAGGGCATCACGATTGATGTTGCCTACCGTTATTTCTCCACCGCCAAGCGCAAGTTCATCATCGCCGACACCCCTGGCCATGAGCAGTACACGCGCAACATGGCGACCGGTGCGTCCACCTGCGATCTGGCGATCATCCTCGTCGATGCCCGTTACGGTGTGCAGACGCAAACCAAGCGCCACAGCTTCATTACCTCGCTGCTGGGCATCAAGCACATCGTGGTCGCCATTAACAAGATGGACCTGATGGACTTCGATCAGGAAGTCTTCGAGCGCATCAAGGCCGACTACCTCGCTTTTGCCGAGCGCATCGAGCTGCAGCCTTCGTCGCTGCACTTCGTGCCGATGTCGGCGCTTAAGGGCGACAATGTGGTCAACCGCAGCGAGCGCGCGCCCTGGTACGAAGGCCAGTCGTTGATGGAAATTCTCGAAAGCGTCGAGATCGCTGGCGACCGTAATTTCGACGATCTGCGCTTCCCGGTGCAATACGTCAACCGCCCCAACCTGAACTTCCGTGGCTTCGCCGGAACGCTCGCAAGCGGCATCGTGCGCAAAGGCGACGAGGTAACGGTGCTTCCATCCGGCAAGCGCAGCAAGGTCAAGTCCATCGTCACCTTCGATGGCGAACTGGAGCAGGCGACGCCGGGCGAAGCGATCACCGTGACGCTGGAAGACGAGATTGACGTGTCTCGCGGCGACATGCTGGTGCACGCTGACAATCAGCCGCGCATCGTTGACAGCTTCGACGCCATGTTGGTGTGGATGGCTGACGAGCCGATGCTTCCGGGCAAGAAATACGATATCAAGCGCGCCACCAGTTATGTGCCGGGCTCCATCGCCAGCATCACGCACCGGGTGGATGTGAACACGTTGGACCATGGCCCGGCCAGCAGCCTGCAGCTCAATGAGATTGGCAGGGTCAAGGTCAGCCTGGACGCCTCGATCGCGCTAGACGGCTACGCGCAGAATCGCACCACCGGCTCGTTTATCGTCATCGATCGCCTCACCAATGGCACTGTTGGCGCTGGCATGATCATCGCTGACCCGATTGTTCATGGCTCCTCGGGACATCACGGCGCCTTGGCGCACGTTTCCACCGAAGAGCGCGCGACACGCTTTGGTCAGCAACCGGCTACCGTGCTGTTTACCGGCTTGTCCGGCGCCGGCAAGAGTACGCTGGCCTACGCGGCGGAGCGCAAGCTGTTCGATATGGGCCGCGCGGTCTATGTGCTGGATGGCCAGAACCTGCGCCACGACCTGAACAAGGGCCTGCCGCAGGACCGCGCCGGGCGCACTGAGAATTGGCGCCGTGCCGCTCACGTGGCGCGTCAGTTCAACGAGGCGGGGCTGCTGACCTTGGCAGCCTTCGTCGCACCGGATGCCGAAGGCCGTGAACAGGCCAGAGCGCTGATTGGCGCTGATCGGGTCGTTACTGTCTACGTCCAGGCTTCACCGCAAGCCTGCCAGCAGCGTGATCCGCAGGGGCTGTATGCGGCGGCGGGCGATAACATCCCAGGCGAATCCTTCCCTTACGATGTCCCGAGTAATGCGGATCTGGTGATCGATACGGAGTCGTTGACGGTGGAAGAGGGCGTCAAGCAGGTCATTGATCTGCTGCGCAAGCGCGGCGCTATCTAAGCTATCCCGTAAAGCAAAACGCCCTGCAGATTGTAGGGCGTTTTTGTTTCTAGCGTAGGGCAGCATCCGTAGAGTGGGTGCAACCCACAGAGTGGCACGCAATGTTACGTCTGACGTGCTGTGCTAGCGCTAGCGCACCACGTATTTCAGAATTTCCACGACCTGCTCGGTGGTGGTCGCCCAGGCCATGGCGGCCGCATCGACTTCCTTCAGCGGATGCACGATATCTTCGCCGTGCAACGTTACATAAGGCTTACCCAGCGCTGCGCAATAACCGGCGTCGAATGCGGCGTTCCATTGCTTGTACTTATCGCCGAAACGCACCACCACCAGGTCCGCTTGCTGAATCAGCGTCTTGGTGCGGATGGCGTTGACCTTGGACGATTTATGGTCGCGCCAGAAACCGTTCGTTTCAGTACCGAGGCAGTCGCCGGCGGCATCGCTGGCTTCGTGATCGGTCACGGCAGACGTGAAGACCACGTCCAGCTCGGCGGCGGCAGCGCCACGCTTGATCTCGTCGCGCCAATCGGTGTGGATTTCGCCGGACAGGTAAACAGTAAAGCTCATGGTTCCTCCAGAACGCTTCGTTGCCTGGTTTGGTTGATGTCGAGCAGGCAAAACAGCGGTCGATCCTAGCCCAGCAGCCGAGCTCGGGCCAGCGCAAGAGGTTCAAAGCTTGCAGCTAGAAGAGCGGGCCGGAGCGGGTGTTGTTGCCCTTGGCAAGCCGGTCGTACAGCACGACATTGACCGTGGCGGCCAGATTCATGCAGCCGGTGGTGGGAATATAAATTACATCTTCGCACCAATCGCGGATTTCCTTGTTCAGCGAACCGTCCTCCGGGCCGAAGATGTACAACGCCCGATCCGGGTGGGTGTATTCTGGAAGCGGGCGAGCCCCCTCGACCAATTCCACCGCCACAGGCACACAGCCCAGCGGAAGAACCCTGCGCAGGTCATCGATGTTAATCAGGGGGATATCCTGATGAATCTTCTTGGTATCGGTATTGAAGTCGCGCGCACGGTCGTAGCGTGTGCCCGTATAGAAAACCGAGCTCACGCCATAACAACCAGCGGCCCGCATGATCGAACCGACATTGGATGGCGACTTAGGGTTGAACAGGCCGACACAGCTGTATCGTTTGTTGGCCACAGAGACGGTCTCGCAAAAGCGCGGAGTATAACGATACGTCGACGGGTGGGGCGTGCCGCCAGTTGGTGTTCGATCACGTAGTTGCGTACGGTTCGAGGCAGGCGGGCTGCGCCCGCGTTTGATTAACGAGACCTCCTCGGATGCTGCTCCTATCGCGAATACTGTGATTACTTCTGACTCCGGCCCGCATTACCCAGCAGAACCGCTTTTGAGTAATCGAGAAACTCATCCAGATGTCGGGTAATCACCGCAACGGTGATCGGCAGCTGCAGCGCCTGGTATTCCTGCACCGCGATATCGCGATAGCCCACCATTCGCTTGAGCGCCTCGGCCAGATCGTTTTCAATCCAGCCTCCCGCTGCAAGCAGCGCGAATACGTCGCGAGCGCTTTGAGGTATGCCTAAGCGCTCACGCCTGATCAGATGCTGTCCCATGTCCAGCGCCGCCTCGCAGGCACGTTGAATATTCAGGATCGCTGCGTCCTGGCGGGTGAAGTCTTCGGCGAAGCTCGCCGGGTCGCGCTCATACTCCTCACGTGCGCGCCTGACACAACGCTCAATGCTAGCCGCCTTGTTCAGCAGCACATCATCGGCCATACACCTGCCCCTCCCGCTCGATATCGCGCAATAAATCTGCCCGGCGCCGATCCAGCTCCAGTTTTTCGCTGAGCATGGCGCACTCGACCAAGCCTGCCTGATCTCCGGCAGCCCACCAGCGCTCGCCGCCCAACAGCACCTGCTGCTGCATCACCGTCGTAGTACCGCGCAGGTCCAGCAGATCGACCGGACAACCGGCTATATCGGCAGCCTCTCCGGCGAGCTCCCATAGCACCAGCGGATCGGCATAGCCCTGCACCAGCACAGCCATATCCAGGTCGCTCTGTGCCCCCACAGTTCCCTGCACTCGACTGCCGAAGGCATAGACGGCAAGTAAGCCATCGAGGCGCGAGCGCAACAATTCAACCAAGGCCCGTTTGTTCATGAAAGCTCCAGGCAAGACCCCGGCAGTGTACTTCAAAGACACCGTGAAACCGGCGATAGCCTGGTCGGCTTATAAGTCGTTTGGCGGTAAACGATGGAAGCGCCTTTGGCGATTCATCTTACGGAAGCGATCCGCGACCAGCGATGTCCAGGCAGCGTAGGTTGGACTTAGTCGATGACGTAATCCAATGTTCGGGTTACGTACCTACCAAGGCACAACGCTAAGCGGCGGATATTGAGACGTATATACCTTTGACATATCCCGCGATGACACTACCATGGATATACAGCAAGCATATCCTTGAAGGTGTATCGTGGAACAAGGCTCCATTTTCCAAAGCAATCGCAGTCAGGCTATACGGTTGCCGAAGGCTGTTGCGCTACCTGAAGACGTGAAGCGCGTCGATATTGTCGTAGTGGGTCGGACCAGGATCATCAGTCCAGCCGGTGAATCATGGGATACCTGGTTCGACGGCGAAGGCGTTACCTCGGACTACATGGCCGAAAGAGCGCAACCTGCTGAGCAAGAGCGAGAAAGTTTTTGATGGTCAAGTTCATGCTCGACACGAATATCTGCATCTTCACCATCAAGAACCGCCCTCAGTTGGTGCGTGAGATCTTCAACCGACATCATGGGCAAATGTGCATCAGCACGGTCACCATGATGGAGCTTATCTACGGCGCAGAGAAGTCTTCCAACCCCGAGGGCAACCTTGCGGTTGTTGAGGGTTTTGCGGCGCGCTTGGAAGTATTGAAGTACGACGAAGATGCGGCTGCCCATACGGGCCAGCTTCGCGCTGAGTTGGTCAAAGCCGGGAAGCCAATTGGCCCTTATGACCAGATGATTGCCGGGCATGCTCGTTCGCAGGGATTGATCTTGGTAACGAACAATTGCCGCGGGTTCGACCGTGTGCCGGGCCTGCGGATTGAGGACTGGGCGAACCCCAGCGAATAGCGGGGCAACGAAGAGTTGCAAACCGCAAGTAACGCGGTTTCGCGGGCGGTTCATTCTCCAGCGTATGCAGCTGGTTCGCGGTAACGATGGAAGCACCTCTGGCGATTCCATTCTACGAGAAATGATTCGTCAGGCCGCGAGGAGCATGCTCGGCTCCTGGCACCACAAGCTCCGGATCGCCCGCCCAATCGGCAGGATACAGCCCGGCACGAACGTCACGATGAAAGCTGGAATAGGGCCAATCCCTTACGCGTCTAACCAGGCCATGCTTGAGTGGATTTACATATACGTAATCGACATGCCGTCGGAAATCGGCTTCGTTACGGATGAGATGTTCCCAATAACGACGCTGCCAGATACCGCGCTCACCCCGATGCAGACGTACAGCCGAACGATACTCGTCAGCAGGCAAGGCACGGCAGAAGAACGTTTTGATCAAGCGCCAACGCAGCGAATAGTCCGAATCGTCCGGCGGCAGTGTCCAGACGCAATGCATATGCTCGGGTAAAACTACCCAGGCATTGATAGTAAAGGGATGGAGTTGATGCACGCGCCGGACGGCAGTCCGCAGAACATCGACGTGTCGCACCAGTAAATCATTGCCGCGCCGCTCAAGAAGATTCACCGTAAAAAACCAGCTCGCCGCTGGAACCAGGGCGCGACGATAGTTGGGCATCCTTGCCTCCCTCGACGTATTGATGAGCCAAAAGTGTAAGTTGGATCAGTCGTCGGAGGTGTGGCCCAGTCGCGGTAACCGACGGAAGCGCCTTTGGCGATTCCATCTTAAAGTCGATCCCGCACCGAATGTTCAGCCAACGTAGGTTGGATTAGCCGAAGGCGTAATCCGACGTTCGAGTGGGTGGGTTCGGTTGCGGTGTTGGGCGGTGGATGCAGCCGGTTCGCGGTAAGCGACGGAAGCGCCTTCGGCGATTCCATCATACGAAAAGCGATCCGCCATACCGCGATACCGCGTTACAGTTCGCCGCTCCGCGAGGTTCAGTCAACGTAGGTTGGATTAGCCGAAGGCGTAATCCGACGTTCGAGTGGGTGGGTTCGGTTGCGGTGTTGGGCGGTGGATGCAGCCGGTTCGCGGTAAGCGACGGAAGCGTCTCCGGCGATTCCATCGTACGAAACGCGATCCGCCTTACCGCGATCCGCCATACCGAGGTACCGATCCGCCGCAAGAAGCGGTATTTCCACCCCCAAACAGCAGAACGCCCCGCACGAAGGCGAGGCGTTTAGTTTGCAACGGCGGATACAGTAGGTTCGCGGTGAACGACGGATTACGCTTCGCTAATCCATCCTACGAATTGATCCGCCTTACCGCGTTACCGCGAAAGGTGTCCGCGCATACCGCGGTACGAATTGATCCGACTTACGGCGTTACCGCGATACAAAGCGATCCGCGATACCGCGTTACAGTTCGACGCTCCGCGAGGTTCAGTCAACGTAGGTTGGATTAGCCGAAGGCGTAATCCGACGTTCGAGTGGGTGGGTTCGGTTGCGGTGTTGGGCGGTGGATGCAGCCGGTTCGCGGTAAGCGACGGAAGCGCCTTCGGCGATTCCATCATACGAAAAGCGATCCGCCATACCGCGATACCGCGTTACAGTTCGCCGCTCCGCGAGGTTCAGTCAACGTAGGTTGGATTAGCCGAAGGCGTAATCCGACGTTCGAGTGGGTGGGTTCGGTTGCGGTGTTGGGCGGTGGAGTGCAGCCGGTTCGCGATAAACGACGGAAGCGCCTTGGGCGATTCCATCATACGAAAAGCGATCCGCCATACCGCGATGTGCCGTGACGCAGAGCGTCACCCAAGGCGTTCCCACGCGGGAGCGTGGGAACGATCAAATCCATCGTACGAAAGGTAATTCGCCGTACCGCGGTACAAACAGCAGAACGCCCCGCTCGAAGGCGGGGCGTTTAGTTTGCAACGGCGGACAGTAAGTTTGAGATGAGCGACGGATTACGCTTCGCTAATCCATCCTACCAATTGATCCGCCTTACCGCGTTGGATGCAGCCGGTTCGCGGTAAACGATGGAAGCGCCTTCGGCGTTTCCATCATACGAAAGTGATCCGCCATGACCGCGATCCGCCGCAAGAAATCGGCATCACCGCCCCCAAACAGCAGAACGCCCCGCACGAAGGCGAGGCGTTTAGTTTGCAACGGCGGATACAGTAGGTTCGCGGTGAACGACGGATTACGCTTCGCTAATCCATCCTACGAATTGATCCGCCTTTCCGCGTTACGAGCCTACAGGGCTTAACGGCAGTTGCTAGGGCGATATTTGTCATCCACGTCGCCGCCAGTACAGGTCCATTGAATAGCGCCGTTTTGGTCGGCTGGTGCCAAGATGAGCGTCGCATCGTCAGCGACTTTAGCGTTATAAGTCACAGTAATTGCGCCTCCATCACCGATCGCGACCGTTTTTACAGCATTGCCGCTGATGGTTCCAGAGATTCCAGCCATCGTGTTAGTTGTCGGAAAAGCGCCCTGAGATGCATAGTACTCTGTAACTGCCGATTTCGCGCCAGCAGCCAAGGTCAAGCCTTCCGATACATGAGAGCGCTTGGTGTAATCCTGATAAGCAGGCAGCGCAATAGCAGCCAAAATACCAATAATCGCCACAACGATCATCAATTCAATAAGGGTAAAACCCTTCTGCATCTGAGCTTTCATTTGGATCTCCTTTAAGTGTTAAGGCTGTGAGCCTGCCAGAGACAAAGCAGTTGGCGTGCCAGCTTTCGTTCGCACCGAGCGCAGCGGGCAGTAATGTGAAATGCCTCAATTTTATTGCCGCTGCCACGGAGTGTTTCAGGCGCGCTGCTAGCTCCGCCTGCGCCTGGTGTTCAAATGAAGCTGGCCGTTTTCACTCGTCGCCGATATTGGCCGGCTCTTCGCGGGCGATATGTGACCAATAGCGTCACTTGCCGCTGACCTTGTTTGCAGGGCCCGGCATCTGCGTTATAAGGCGAGCATAGACAGGAGCGAGACCGCCATGAGCGACAATATTTCTCTTTCCGGCCTTGCCCGGCAGATGGTGCTGGCCGGAGTGCTGGACGAAAAGACGGCCCAGCAAGCGCAGGTGCAGGCGCTGCGCAACAAGTCATCCCTGGTTACGTATGTCGTGCATAACAAGCTGGCGAAAGGGCGCGCTGTCGCCGAGCTTGCGTCCGACCAATTTGGCGTCGCATTGCTGGACCTGTCTGCGCTGGATAAGGAGTCGCTGCCCAAGGATTTAATCAGCGAGAAATTGGCACGTCAGCACCGCGTTCTGCCGCTTTCCAGGCGCGGCACCAAGCTATATATAGCCATCTCCGACCCCGCCAATCACCAGTCGATTGCCGATATCCAGTTCAGTACCGGTCTGACCATTGAGTCGATCCTAGTCGAAGACGACAAGCTAGGCGCTGCGATCGACAAATTGTATGAAAGCGGCACCACCGGGCTGGAAGATCTGGGTGAGGTTGATCTAGATGGTATCGATGTCGAGACGGTCAACGATGACGGAAAAGTGGAAGAGGGCGGTGAGGCTGCGGATGACGCTCCAGTCGTGCGTTTCGTCAATAAAATGTTGCTCGATGCCATTCGCGGCGGTTCGTCCGACTTGCACTTCGAGCCCTATGAGAAGGCCTATCGTGTACGTCTTCGTACCGATGGCATCCTTCATGAGGTTGCTCGCCCGCCGATCCAGCTGGCCCCACGTATATCTGCGCGATTGAAGGTCATGGCCGGTCTGGACATCTCCGAGCGTCGCAAGCCCCAGGACGGCCGGATCAAGATGAAACTTTCCAAGACCAAGGCCATCGACTTTCGTGTGAACACTTTGCCCACTTTGTGGGGCGAGAAGATCGTGATGCGTATCCTCGATCCATCCAGTGCGCAGATGGGTATCGATGCGCTGGGTTACGAGGAGTCGCAAAAAGAGCTGTACATGAATGCCCTCAAGCAGCCGCAGGGCATGATCCTGGTGACCGGGCCGACCGGCTCCGGCAAAACCGTTTCCCTTTATACCGGCTTAAACATTCTCAATACCGTGGATGTGAATATTTCCACCGCGGAAGATCCGGTAGAAATCAACCTGGAAGGTATTAACCAGGTGAACGTTAATCCCAAGCAGGGTATGGATTTCTCCCAGGCGCTGCGTGCATTCCTGCGTCAGGACCCGGATATCATCATGGTGGGCGAGATTCGTGACCTGGAAACCGCCGAAATTGCCATCAAGGCAGCGCAGACCGGGCATATGGTTATGTCGACGCTGCATACCAATAGCGCCGCGGAAACCTTGACCCGCTTGCGCAATATGGGTGTGGCGGCATTCAACATTGCCACATCGGTGAACCTGATCATCGCCCAGCGGCTGGCGCGCAAGCTCTGCAATAGCTGCAAGAAAGAAGTGGAATTGCCAAAAGAGGCCCTACTGGAAGAGGGCTTCCCTGCCGATAAGATTGGCACCTTTAAAATCTACGGCCCGGTCGGCTGTGAGAATTGCAAGGGTGGATACAAAGGTCGTGTCGGTATTTATGAAGTGGTTAAAAACACGCCGGCCCTGGCCAGGATTATCATGGAAGACGGCAACTCAATCGATATTTCCACCCAGATGCGCAAAGACGGCTTTAACGACCTGCGGACCTCGGCTTTGGCCAAGGCCATGCAGGGCGTGACCAGTCTGGAAGAAGTCAACCGGGTGACCAAGGACTAACATGGCGCAGAAAGCGGTAAAAACCAGTGTCTTCACCTGGGAAGGAACGAATAAGCAGGGCGCAAAGCTAAAAGGTGAACTGAGCGGTGTCAGCCCGGCACTGGTCAAGGCGCACCTCCGTAAGCAGGGCGTCAACCCGCAGAAGGTGCGCAAGAAGTCGGTGTCGCTGTTCAGCGCAGGCAAGAAAATCAAGCCGATGGACATCGCTCTGTTCACCCGACAGATGGCGACGATGATGAAAGCTGGCGTGCCGCTGTTGCAATCCTTCGACATTATCGGCGAGGGGTTCGATAACCCAAATATGCGCAAGCTGGTCGATGACCTTAAACAAGAGGTTGCGGCGGGTAACAGCTTTGCTACATCGCTGCGCAAGAAGCCGCAGTATTTCGATGATCTTTATTGCAACCTGGTGGACTCAGGCGAGCAGTCGGGTTCGCTGGAGACGCTGCTCGACCGAGTGGCGACCTACAAGGAAAAGACCGAGGCACTAAAGGCCAAGATCAAGAAGGCAATGAACTACCCGATTGCCGTAGTGTTGGTGGCGGTTATCGTGTCTGCCATCTTGTTGATCAAGGTGGTGCCGCAATTTCAGGACGTTTTTGCCAACTTCGGCGCGGAGCTCCCGGCTTTTACCTTGATGGTGATCGGCCTTTCGGAAGCCCTGCAGGAGTGGTGGTATGTCGTACTGATCGGCCTTATCGGCGCTGCCTACGCTTTCAAGCAGGCACATGCGCGATCTGAAAAGTTTCGCAACTGGTTTGATCGGTTCCTTCTCAAGGTTCCGATTGTGGGTGACATTCTCTACAAATCGGCGGTGGCGCGCTTCGCTCGCACGTTGGCAACCACCTTTGCTGCCGGTGTTCCACTTGTGGATGCGCTGGACTCGGTCGCCGGTGCTACTGGCAACGTTGTGTTCCGCAACGCCACGATGAAGGTGAAGGGCGACGTTTCCAGCGGCATGCAGCTGAATTTCTCGATGCGAACCACTGGTACTTTTCCGAGCATGGCCATCCAAATGACCGCAATCGGTGAAGAGTCGGGCTCGCTGGATGAGATGCTCGCCAAAGTTGCCACCTTCTATGAAGATGAAGTGGACAACATGGTCGACGGCCTCACTGCCCTGATGGAGCCCATGATCATGGCGGTTCTCGGTGTGCTGGTTGGCGGCCTGATCATCGCCATGTATTTGCCGATCTTCCAGCTGGGTGCCGTGGTTTAAGCATGAATGTAGTCACCTTTCTGGCCAGCAATACGCTGGCCTTTGTTTTGTGCGCGCTGGTGCTTGGCCTGCTGGTCGGCAGTTTTCTCAACGTGGTGATACATCGTCTGCCGATAATGATGCAGCGGGACTGGCGTGCTCAGGCACGTGAGTTCCTTGACCTTCCGGCTGAACCCACCGGTGCGGCGTTCAATCTCGTCCTACCGAATTCTCATTGTCCGCATTGCGACCATGAGATTCGCCCGTGGGAGAACCTTCCGCTGGTCAGTTGGCTGGCTCTACGCGGCAAATGTTCATCCTGCCGTGCGCCAATCAGCAGGCGCTATCCGCTGATCGAAGTGCTATGCGGGCTGCTGTCAGCATATGTCGCCTGGCACTTCGGTTTTTCCTGGCAGGGCGGCGCCATGCTGCTGCTGACCTGGGGATTGCTGGCGATGAGCGTGATTGATATGGATCACCAGTTGTTGCCGGACTCGATTGTGTTGCCGTTGCTCTGGTTGGGGTTGATCGTTAATAGCTTCGGGCTGTTCGCTTCGCTGTCGGATGCGCTCTGGGGAGCTGTCGTTGGCTACCTCAGCCTGTGGTCGGTGTATTGGTTGTTCAAGCTGATCACTGGTAAGGAAGGTATGGGGTATGGCGATTTCAAACTGCTGGGCATGCTCGGCGCCTGGGGTGGCTGGCAGGTTTTGCCGTTGACCATTCTTTTGTCGTCCGTAGTAGGCGCGGTGCTGGGCACCATTATGCTGCGTGTGCAGAAAGCGGATAGCGGAACGGCCATTCCTTTTGGGCCCTATCTGGCAATTGCCGGCTGGATCGCCCTGCTTTGGGGTGATTGGATTACGTCGAGTTATCTGCAGTTCGCTGGGTTCTGAAACGGCGCGAGCATGGTGTTCGACGAGATGATGGATGTGGGGCGTCCAAGGTTGCGCGCTCACGAGCACGTGGTGCGATCAAACGCAAAAGCTTCGCCCCGGGGCGGGCCTCCCACAGAAACGGATCATCCGTAGAAGACCCGCGCCATACCGCTTCGGTGGGAGGCGCGCCCCGCGGCGAAGAAGGCTTGCTGCCGGCTCGAAGCCAGCCGTTTTTATCCTAAGGGCAGGCTCGCATCGATCACGATTTTTGCCATCCATGAGCACCGTCAACTTGCAACCTCGCTTTTCAGGCGTTACTACTGCGCGTCGTTTTACGGTCTGGACGATTCGTGATGAAGCCTTGGGTGCTTGGTTTGACTGGCGGTATCGGCAGCGGCAAGAGCGCCGTGGTGGAGGAGTTCGGTAGGCTCGGCGTGCATTGGGTCGATGCTGACCATGCCGCGCGCTGGGTCGTCGAGCCCGGCAGGCCGGCTTTGGGCTTGATTGCTAAGCGTTTTGGCGAAGACGTTCTCGCAGCGGATGGCAGCCTGGATCGAGCGGTGCTCCGCGGGCTGGTTTTTGAGAATCCAGAGCAGCGCAAATGGCTCGAAGAGTTGCTACATCCTTTGATTCGCCAGGAAGTCGCCGAGCATCTTGCTCGGGCAGCGTCTCCCTACGCCGTTATGGTCTCTCCGCTGCTGGTGGAGTCGGGCCAGCATCGTCAGGTTGATCGCGTGCTGGTTGTCGACGTGCCTGAAACACTGCAATTGGAACGTGCCGTCCGGCGTGATCAAACCAGCGAGGAGCAGATTCGCGCCATCCTCAAGGTTCAAGCCAGTCGAGAAGATCGCCTGCGTCACGCCGATGACGTATTGGTCAATGACCGTGATCTTGAATGGCTGAAGGCAGAGGTCGAACGCCTGCATAAATTTTATCTGACGCTACGAGGAGGTCAGGAATGAGCAATACGGTTATTGAATGCCCTACCTGTGGCGCGCCCGTCGAATGGGGCGTGCAGAGCCCGAATCGGCCTTTCTGTTCCGAGCGCTGCAAACTGATCGATTTAGGTGCCTGGGCATCGGAAGAGCATGCGATTCCGGGCAATGAGCTCGAGGATGATCTGTTTTCGGATGACATGCCGCCTCGTCAGCATTGAGTCTGGTTCAAGAGCGTAATGCTGTTCGCTTAGCGCGGTGACGGGTCGGAGCGCTTCCCTGACATCGGGCCGGCCCCCGTAGCCTGCATTCGCCGCGAGGGCGCGCCTTCCACAGATCGGATGTGCATTCGGCTGCCTTCGCGGGAGGTCCGACCCCGGGGCGAACAACTTGCTTAGATGAACAACATTGCGGCTTATCGCTTGTGTTGAGTCGCACTGCCAGGGTCGCTCAGGCCTGCTTGTCGCCATTGCCTTTCCAGGGCGCTTGCAAATAACGGCTGCGGTTGAAGGTTTCCATCCAGTCTGGATAAAACACCACCAGCGCGCTGACGATGGTTCCGTTGATGAATGCTTCGGGGAACATCACCAGCCAGATGTAGCCGGCGAAGTCATCGAGCCAGGGTGGCATCGGGAAGCGGCCATCGATCAACAGGACTCCGAGCCCGGCCAGAATGCAGAAGAGCGCGGCGAGTCCCGCTGCAAAAAACCCCGAAAAGAATATATAGACGAACAGGTTGCGCGGCTGCGATCGCTCGACCAGTCGCGCGCAGAGTTCGGTTGCCGCGACAGGTATCAGCACCAGCAACGCCCCATTGACGCCTAGAGCGATCAACTGCTGATGACCTGTTACGGTCAGGCCGAGCTGCGCAATAAGTGCCGCAAGAATCGCCAATGGCCAATCCAGCAGCAGCGTCACGGCAGTAAGGCCGATGAAGTGGAAGGACAGCCCGGAATCGAAATCCCGGCGTACCAGCCAGAGCAGGAAAATCGCCAGCATTGCCCCAAAGAACAGATGTTGGCGCCGGGTGTCGCTGAAAAGCTCGACCCAAGGTGCTCGTACACAAGCCCAGGTTAGGCCGGCGGCGTACAGCAGCCAGCCTATGAGCAGGCTGGACGGTGCGAGCAGTTCGGCAGCAATCATCCTCGCTTCTCCTCGGCGCGGCTCTATCAGGCTCAACAGCCGCTGCAGTATAGCGGTGCGACTATGGAGTTGGCTTGGCTGGCGCGCGTTGGATGCCAGGCTATTGCATCAGGGCGCTGGGTTGGGTTGCTCGCTGTGGATCGAATCTAGCGCCGCAAGCACCTCGGCAGATAGCTTCAGATCAGAGCTGGCGAGATTGCTGTCCAGCTGTTCGAGCGATGTCGCGCCAATGATATTGCTGGTCACGAACGGTTGCTGCGTCACGAAGGCCAAGGCCATCTGCGCCGGATCCAGGCCGTGCGAGCGAGCGAGGGCGACATAGCGGGAGCACGCCGCCTGTGCCTGTGGATTGGAATAGCGAGCAAAGCGACTGAACAGGGTGATGCGCGCGTCTGCGGGGCGGGCACCTTGCTCGTATTTGCCGCTGAGCATGCCGAACGCCAGTGGCGAATAGGCAAGTAGGCCGCATCGCTCGCGGATGGCTATTTCTGCCAGGCCCACTTCGAAGCTGCGATTGAGCAAGTTGTATGGGTTCTGAATCGACACTGCACGCGGCAAGCCTCTGGATTCGGCCAGCTGCAGAAATTTCATCGTGCCCCAAGGGGTTTCGTTTGATAGGCCGATATGGCGAATCTTTCCGGCCTTTACCTGTTCTCCGAGCGCCTCTAGCGTTTCTTCAAGCGGGGTGAAGTCCTCTGGTTGATGCTGGTAGCCAAGCTGGCCGAAGAAGTTGGTGCTGCGCTCGGGCCAGTGCAGTTGGTAGAGGTCTATCCAGTCCGTCTGGAGGCGCTTCAAGCTGGCGTCGAGGGCGGCGACGATATGTTGCCGGTTCATCTTCAGGTGGCCGTCCCGAATGTGGCTGATGCCGTTGCCCGGTCCGGCAATCTTACTTGCCAAGATCCAGGCGGCTCGGTTCCCTCGGGCTTTGAAGTAATTACCAATGAAACGCTCGGTAGTCGCATAGGTTTCCGGCTTCGGCGGCACCGGATACATTTCGGCGGTATCGATGAAGTTGATGCCCGCGCCCTTTGCGCGATCCAGTTGGGCGAAGGCTTCACTTTCTTCGTTCTGTTCACCCCATGTCATCGTGCCCAGACAAAGTGAGCTGACTTTGAGGTCGGTGCGGCCTAACTGGCGCTTTTCCATGCGGTGTCCTTTTGGTGAGTTTGTGTATCGGATGGTATTGCCAGCGGATAAGTTTCTACTCGCTACCTGTCTGATGGGTTAGCTTGAAGGTTCTACAACAGCTTATTAGCTGGGGGAGCTTCCGGCGATCGCTTCGGCTCGGCGCGAAATTGCTGCCCTCGTCGTCTGAGGATCGAAGCGGCTTGCTATTTTGCTCGTAATCAGGATAATTCCGCAGCCTGTCGCCGGGGATGCCTAGCCCGCTGACGAGAAAACAAGGTAGGGGATGCCTAGCCTACCAAACCACTGCCGTAGCGGACGCGCTGACCCGAGCCCCCGATAGCGTCTGTTTCCGGCTGTCCTGGCCTTGCCAGGGCGAGCACCATTCAGTAAGATTCGCCGTCTTATTTTCAGGGCGGCCCCTGAGGCTATAACGAATGAAGACTTTTACTGCTAAACCGGAAACCGTCAAGCGCGACTGGTTCGTCGTCGACGCTGCCGGCCAGACCCTGGGTCGTCTGGCAACCGAAATCGCTAGCCGCCTGCGTGGCAAGCACAAGGCGGAATACACCCCTCACGTCGATACCGGTGATTACATCGTCGTTATCAATGCCGAGCAAGTGCGTGTTACCGGTGCCAAGACCACCGACAAGATGTACTACTCTCACTCCGGTTTCCCGGGTGGCATCAAGTCGATCAACTTCGAGAAGTTGATCGCCAAGGCGCCAGAGCGTGTGATCGAGACCGCGGTCAAAGGCATGCTGCCTAAGAACCCGCTGGGTCGCGACATGTATCGTAAGCTGAAGGTGTACAAGGGTGCCAATCACCCGCATACCGCTCAGCAGCCCCAAGAACTGAAGATTTAACGGAATAGTTCATTATGTCGGCGACTCAAAATTACGGCACTGGCCGTCGCAAGACTGCAACCGCGCGCGTCTTTCTGCGCCCGGGCACTGGTAAGATTTCTATCAACAACCGTGAGCTGGACAACTTCTTCGGGCGTGAAACCGCTCGCATGGTTGTTCGTCAGCCGCTGGAGCTGACCGAGACCGTCGAGAAATTCGATATCTACGTTACCGTTCTCGGTGGTGGTGTAAGTGGTCAGGCTGGTGCGATCCGTCACGGTATTACCCGTGCACTGATGGAGTATGACGAGACTCTTCGTCCTGCCCTGCGCAAAGCTGGCTTCGTTACTCGCGACGCTCGCGAAGTTGAACGTAAGAAAGTCGGTCTGCGCAAAGCGCGTAAGCGTCCGCAGTACTCGAAGCGCTAATTCAGCTTCACAAAAAACGCCCAGCTTCTTCCGGAACTGGGCGTTTTTTTATGGGTGATGGTAATCCCTGCGACAGCTTGTCGCGCGCCCCAAGCCCCGACTTTCGGGGCTTGGGGCAGAGTTGTGTCAGGTTATTACCTTGTCATGCGAGGGGCTTTTCTTTACCATTTGGCGAATTTTTTCGCGGCCTCGTTTTACGGTAGACGCACGTAGTAGACGCCTGCTTTCGGTAGGCCATAAGAAACTGATGGGAGACGACTGAATGAGCAATGACGGCGTGAATGCTGGCCGGCGTCGCTTCCTGGTAGCCGCTACTTCGGTAGTAGGTGCTGCAGGAGCGGTGGGTGCCGCGGTCCCGTTTGTGGGATCGTGGTTCCCGAGTGCCAAGGCCAAGGCAGCCGGTGCACCGGTTAAGGTAAATATCGGCAAGATCGAGCCAGGCCAGCAGATGATCGCCGAATGGCGTGGCCAACCGGTGTTCATCGTGCGTCGTACCGAGGAGGCGCTGGCCAACTTGGACAAGCTCACCGACAGGGTTGCCGATCCCAAGTCCGAAGCATCCGAGCAGCCGGCCTATGTCGATCCGCAGGTTCGTTCGATCAAGCCGGAAGTGTTGATTGTGGTTGGGCTCTGTACACATCTTGGTTGCTCCCCATCTTTTCGGCCAGAAGTTGCGGCGCCTGATCTGGGTGCTGATTGGCTCGGCGGCTATTTCTGCCCGTGCCATGGTTCGAAATATGACTTGGCTGGCCGCGTCTTCAAGGGGCAGCCGGCTCCCTTGAACCTGCCGGTTCCCCCGCATACGTACGAGACGGACACCACGGTCATCATCGGCGTGGATCAGGAGAGCGCGTAATGAGCAAGTTCATGGAATGGGTTGATGCGCGCTTCCCCGCGACCAAGATGTGGGAAGACCATCTGAGCAAGTACTACGCACCGAAGAACTTCAACGTGCTCTACTTCTTCGGTTCTCTGGCTTTGTTGGTTCTGGTCAACCAGATACTCACCGGCATCTGGTTGACGATGAGCTTCGAGCCATCGGCTGAGGGTGCGTTCGCGTCTGTCGAATACATCATGCGTGACGTGGAGTACGGCTGGATCATTCGCTACCTGCACTCCACGGGTGCGTCGGCGTTTTTTGTCGTGGTCTACCTTCACATGTTCCGCGGCATTCTCTACGGCTCCTACCAGAAGCCTCGTGAGCTGGTATGGATCTTCGGCATGATGATCTATCTGGCGCTGATGGCCGAAGCCTTCATGGGTTATCTGTTGCCGTGGGGCCAGATGTCCTACTGGGGTGCCCAGGTAATTATTTCGCTGTTCGGTGCCATTCCGGTTATTGGTGGCGACCTGACCCAGTGGATCCGTGGCGACTATCTGATTTCGGGTATTACCCTCAACCGCTTCTTCGCGCTGCACGTCATTGCTCTGCCGATCGTGATTCTAGGGCTGGTAGTGCTGCACATCCTCGCTCTGCACGAAGTGGGTTCGAACAACCCAATGGGTGTAGACATCAAGAAGAGCAAGGACGAGGCGGGCGTGCCCCTTGATGGCATTCCGTTCCACCCTTACTACACGGTCAAAGATATCGTTGGTGTGGTGGTGTTCCTGTTCGTGTTCTGCGCCATCGTGTTCTTCTTCCCAGAGATGGGTGGCTATTTCCTTGAGAAGCCGAACTTCGAAGTAGCGAACGCCTTCAAGACGCCTGAGCACATCGCGCCTGTTTGGTACTTCACGCCGTATTACGCAATTTTGCGTGCAGTTCCGGACAAGCTCCTCGGTGTCATCGCTATGGGGGCGGCGATTGCCGTGCTGTTCGTACTGCCCTGGCTGGACCGTAGCCCGGTCAAATCCATGCGCTACAAGGGTTGGCTGAGCAAGATCGCGCTGGCGTTGTTCTGCATCTCCTTCGTCATCCTCGGCGTGCTTGGTGTGCTGGCTCCCACTCCTGAGCGCACGTTGGTATCTCGGATCTGTACTGCTATCTACTTCGGTTACTTCATCCTGATGCCGTTCTACACCAAGCTTGAGAAGACCAAAGTAGTTCCGCAAAGGGTGGCTGGCTGATGAAAAAGCAATTTGCTGCATTGATTCTTGCACTGGTGCCGGCATTCGGCTTTGCCGCTGGCGGTGGCGTTCACCTTGATGAGGTGGATGTCGACCTGACCGACAAGGTTGCGCTGCAGGATGGCTTGAAGACATTCGCCAACTACTGCATGGGCTGCCATAGCGCGCAATACCAGCGTTACGAGCGCGTTGCGACCGACCTGGGCGTTCCAGAGGAAGTGATGCTGGACAACATCGTGTTCAGTGACGCTAAGATCGGCGATCACATGAAGATCGGGATGAAGCCGTCAGACGCCAAAGGGTGGTTTGGTGCGGCTCCGCCGGACCTGACTCTGGTGGCGCGAGTGCGTGGTAATGACTGGCTGTATACCTATCTGCGCAGCTTCTATGAAGATCCTTCGCGCCCTTACGGCGTCAACAATACCGTGTTCCCGAACGTAGGCATGCCCCACGTGCTGGCACCGCTTCAAGGTCGTCAGGTGTTGCCGAGCAAGTTGCCTGAGGGCGAGTCGGTTGCATGTAAGCAGGTTCAGGTCGTTGAAGATGGTCGCAAGCAATTCGATCCTCTCACCGGAACCCCGATCACACACGAAGACTGCCATGCGTTGACGGTCGTGCAAGGCTCTGGCGAGCTGACTGGGGCGGAGTACGACGAGAAGATCAAGAATCTCGTGACCTTCCTGGCTTACTCGGCCAACCCGGTCAAATTGGAGAGCCAGCGCATCGGTACTTATGTACTGTTGTTCTTGGCGTTCTTCTTCGTATTCGCCTATTTGCTCAAGCGCGAATACTGGAAAGACGTGCACTGACCTTTCGCTGTTTTGCGGTACCCTGCGCGCGCCCTTCTGGGCGCGCGCGTTTTTCTGCCATTCGATAATTTAATAAAGGAGGGACCCTATGGCCGCGACCAATCGGTTGGCCTGCTATTCCGATCCCGCCGACCATTATTCGCACCGGGTGCGCTATGTGCTCGCCGAGAAGGGTGTCAGCGTCGAGATAATCGATGTCAATCCGGCGAGTTGCCCGGTCAGGTTGACCGAGGTGAATCCGTACGCAAGCGTGCCTACGCTGGTGGATCGTGATCTGGCCCTGTACGAGCCAAATGTGATTGCCGAATATCTGGAAGAGCGTTATCCGCACCCACCTTTGCTGCCGGTCTATCCAGTGGCCAGGGCGAACACCCGGCTTCTGGTGCACAGAATTCAGAGGGACTGGTGCGCGCTGGTGGATCGGATCACTGATCGCCGCACTTCCGATACAGCGCGGGCTCAGGCGCGCAAGGAGTTACGCGAGAGTCTTACGGGTGTATCGCCGGTGTTCGTTGAGAAGCCTTTCTTCATGAGCGAGGAGATCAGTCTGGTGGATTGCTGTCTGTTGCCTATCCTGTGGCGTTTGCCCAGACTCGAAATAGAGTTGCCAAGGGCGGCCAAGCCGCTGCTCGACTACATGGAAACCAACTTTGCTCGTGAGGCCTTCCAGGTCAGTCTATCCGCCGTTGAGCGCGGCATGCGCTAAGAGGGGCTGTATATGACTTCAAGTCGTCCTTATCTGGTTCGGGCGTTATATGAGTGGATCGTGGACAACGAGTGCACGCCGTACCTGCTCGTCAACGTCGAGCATCCAGGGGTTCAGGTTCCTGCCGGTTTCGCCAGCGACGGGCAGATAGTATTGAACGTTGCGCCGAGCGCTGTGCGCCACCTGCAGATGGACAATGACGCAATCAGCTTCGAGGGGCGGTTCGGTGGTGTTCCGCACAGGCTGCATGTGCCATCCGCTGCGGTAATGGCGATATACGCACGAGAAAACGGGCAGGGCATGGTGTTCGAGATCGAATCAACGCCGCCCGATGACGATACACCAGCCGATGATTCGTCTGCTGCATCCGGCGCATCGCCGCGCCCAGCTTCGACAGGGCGTCCTAGCCTGAAAGTCGTTAAATAGAAAGAAGCCATAAGGCGCTTAAGGCTGGAAAGCTGGACGAAAAGCAGGCCTGAATCATCAGGCGTCGGTGGATAATAAAGCGACATCCCCTACGCTTGACCTCCAGCCTCCAGCCTCCAGCCTCCAGCCTCTTAATCGATATACTCGAACAGCTTCACGATGCGTTGTACGCCGGAAACGCCTTGCACCACGCTAGTTGCACGGTTGCCTTCCTGGCGAGTGACGAGGCCGAGCAGGTAGACGATGCCGTTCTCGGTGATTACCTTGATGCGCGAGCCCGGTACGCTTTCGTCGGTCAGCATCTGCGCCTTGATCTTGGTGGTCAGCCACGAGTCATTGCTGCGGGCGAGTGCTGAGGAGGGTTGCAATACTTGAAGCTCGTTGTGCACACGCTTGACGCGCTGGACGGAGCTTGCCGCCTGTTCGGCTGTCTCTTTGAGTTCGCTGCGCGGCGTCTGTCCGGCGAGCAATACCACGCCGTTATAGCTGGCAACGACAATATGCGACGCCTGGTCCAGGTCGGGATGGGCTTTGGCAATGTTCACCGCGGCCTTGGTCTCGATCAGCGAGTCGTCGATCCTGCTGCCGATCGTGCGGGTCCCCCGGTCATCATTGATAGGATCATCGCGCGTGGCGGTGAGTACCGAACTGCAGCCGGTGGCTGCCAGGCACAGCGCAAGCGTAAACGCGTGCAGTCGAACCGGGTTCATTCTTCACTCCCGAACAGTTGGTTATCGATCAGATCGCAAAGGCAATGGATGGTCAGCAGATGTACTTCCTGGATGCGTGCGGTCACCTTTGCCGGCACACGTATCTCGACATCTTCTGGAAGCAATAGCGAAGCCATACCACCACCATCGCGACCAGTTAATGCGACGACAAGCATTTCACGGTCATGAGCGGCCTGTATCGCCTGGATGACGTTGGCAGAGTTGCCGCTGGTGGAAATTGCGAGAAGCACATCGCCCGGCTGACCCAGTGCGCGGATCTGCTTGGAGAAGATCTCGTTGTAGCTGTAGTCGTTGGCGATCGAGGTGATTGTCGAGCTGTCGGTTGTCAGGGCAATTGCCGGCAGGCTGGGACGCTCGCGCTCGAATCGGTTGAGCAGCTCCGAGGAGAAATGCTGGGCATCGCCCGCAGATCCGCCGTTGCCGCAGGTCAGGATCTTGCCTTCGCTGAGCAGCGTATTGACCATGACCTGCCCGGCTTGCTCGATGCAGGGAGCAAGTACTTCCATCGCATGCTGCTTGGTTTCGATACTGGCCTGGAAAAGCTGGCGTATACGGATTTGCATGTCCATCGGTGTTTGACCTTCAAATGACGGGCTGGCCCGCTTGGGCCATGCCGTAAACGATCTTGAGCTGCCGGGTACGGTCGCGAGTGTCAGGCTTAGCCATCGAACGCGTTGCGGATCCAGTTAGGTGTGTCTGCGGTGCCAGTCGCCTCGATGGCGACGACATCAAAGCGGCACGGATACCGGGACCACCGGCCTTCTTTTTGCAGAAATAGCTGAGCAGCCTTGATCAGCTTCCCTTGTTTGCGCTGGTCGACGCTTTCAAGTGCGCCGCCCCATGCGGCGTGGCGCCTGTAGCGAACCTCGACGAATACTACTGTATCGCCATCTAGCATGACCAGATCAAGCTCGCCGCTGCGGCAGGACCAGTTGCGATGCAGCAGGCGCAGGCCGTGTCGCTCGAGATAACGTTGCGCGTAGGTTTCCGCCAGCTGCCCGCTGTGCTGCTTGTCGGTGGTTGTCAATACGGCGTTTCCCGAAGCGGCTGGACCTCGCCGTCATGGAATTCAGCCCATGGAAGACGGCGCTCGATACGCTGATCAGGGGTCAAGCTGAGAATCCCAGAAAGGCCCTGCAGTTGCGTCTCCGGCAGGGCCAAGAGCTGATTCAGGCGTGGTGCCAAAAGGTAAGCGTCGGCCCCCATCGCATAGAGCCTGCCGAGGCTTCCGCGAGCCTGTGGCCACTTGCGTTCGATCTCCTGGCGAAGTGGTAGCTGGGGGTCGAGAAGCCATGGCGTTTCTGTGAAGCGGATACCCTCCAGATCAAGGTATTGGGTGCGGTTATCCGTTGCGGCATGCAGGTGGGAGGTGGCGTAGACCGGGAGGTCACCGGCGTACTGGAATATCAACGTGGGCTTTACTTGCTGCGCCTGTTGGGGTGTCGCCGCGAGGAAGAGGAAATCAACGTCCTGGCGCCGCGTTGGCTGCGATTCGGGGTTGCTGCGTACCTGCAACAGGTCGGCTATCTGACTGGCCAGCTCGATCGGTTCGGCGAGGGGTTCGGCAGCAACCACTGTTCCGCCCAGTTCCTGCCATTGCTGGCGAAAGGCCTCAAAAACCCGATTGCCCCAATCGCCACGAGGTGTCAACGCTATCGCCCGGCGGTGCCCGTCGGCCCAGGCGCGGCGTGCCACTTCGCGCGCCTCGTCTTCTGCGGCAAGGCCGAATTGGAACAGTTGCGGGGGCACTTTCTGGTTTGCATCACTGTAGTTCAGCGCAAGGGTAGTGATTGGTAGTTGCTCCCGGTCGGCCAGTTGACGGACTAGGTCCTTGTCCAGCGGGCCGATAACGAGTTCAACACCCGATGCGGTGGCTTGTCGGTAGAAATCGTCCAGAGAGGATAGGCGGGAGCTGTCGAACAATTCGATCTTCAGGTCTTGCTGTGCTTCCAGGTGGGCGGCGAGAAAGCCGTCACGCAGAGCGCGCGCTACGCTGGCCAACGGGCCGTCCATCGGTAACAGCAGCGCTACATGTGACAGCGGCTGGTCAGCCAGCTCCCGCAACTTAACCAATGGCTCGGGTAGGCGCCGCGCGGCTGGATGGTTGGGGTTCTGTTGGATCCAGGCGTCGATCGCGCGTTGCTGCTGGCCGAGCGTGCCGGCCTGCTTTACGGTTGCGGCCAGGGACAGCCAGCCGGAAAGATCCGTATCTGCAGTCGGTTGTAGTTGGTCCGCAGGCAGTCTGGAAACGAGTGACCAGATCATCTCGTGGTTCTGCTCTGCCGCCTCACCGCTCAACAGGGGTGCGATGAAGGTTCGTTCACGTGCCGCGTCGAGGGGCTGGCTGTTTGCCTCGAACGCTTGGGCTCGCGCCAGCTGGGTACGCAATTGTTGTTCTACGGGAAGCTCTGCGAGACGTTCGAATGTCGGATGCTGCAGGGCATCGAGGGCGCGCTGAGGGTCGTTGTCAGCCAGTGCCAATTCCGCTTGCAGGGTTCGCGCGAACATCTGTTGTGCGGGCATCAGCTGATCAATGGTGATCTGCTCCAGAATCTGCCGAGCCTGGGCTCGGTTGCCCTGCTGAATACTTTGGTCGGCGGCGGATAGCCGCAGCAGTGCTGCCTCGCCTGGGTCGCTGGCATCGGCTTCCTTCAGCAGTTGTTGCGTCGAGGCCTGCGGAGTGCGCGGTAGCTCACCTAATGTCGAGGACGGCGAGGTGGCACAGGCCGAAAGCACGGCAGCAATGCATAAGAAGAGAAACGGGCGAAAGCGAACCATCATGTGATCATTCCTGGAAGCACTGGCGGGTGTCGGCGGATTGTACCCAAGCCCCGCCGGGGCTGCGATGTTGTGACCGCTAAACGGGCTACAATGCGCGTTTTACTTGATTGAGGTACGCCCTGTGACTGCACCAGATGCCGTGAATTCCGCTGCAGGCACGCTCTATGTCGTCGCTACGCCTATCGGAAATCTCGAGGACATCAGCGCGCGGGCGCTACGCGTACTGGCTGAGGTGGCGCTGATTGCGGCGGAAGATACTCGTCATTCGGCTCGGTTGCTGCAGCACTTCGGTATTGCCACGCCACTGGCTGCGTGTCATGAGCATAATGAGCGCGATGAAGGGGGGCGCTTTATCGAGCGACTCCTGGCGGGAGAGGATGTGGCGCTCATTTCCGATGCCGGCACGCCATTGATATCTGACCCCGGCTATCACTTGGTCAAGCAGGCGCGGGCGGCAGGCATAAAGGTCGCTCCGCTACCCGGTGCCTGTGCGCTTATCGCGGCGCTTTCGGCGGCTGGCTTGCCGTCTGATCGATTTATATTCGAAGGTTTTTTGCCCGCGAAGCGGGCGGCACGTCGTACGCGCCTGGAGCATTTGAAGGAAGAGTCGCGCACCCTGATCTTCTACGAAGCGCCGCATCGCATTCTCGAATGCCTGCAGGACCTGGAGTTCGTGTTTGGTGCGGACCGGCCAGCGGTGCTGGGGCGTGAGCTGACCAAGACATTTGAGACCCTGAAGGGGCTGCCTCTGGAAGAGTTGCGTGCCTGGGTGGAGTCCGACAGCAATCAGCAGCGCGGCGAATGCGTTCTTGTGGTTGGCGGCTGGCAGGCACCGCAGGGTGGTGATGCGGTCGATGCGCATGTGTGTCGGGTGTTGCAGTTGTTGTTGGCGGAGTTGCCGGTGAAGCGCGCTGCGGCTGTTGCGGCAGAGATAACCGGTGTCAGAAAGAACCTGCTTTACCAGCTTGCTTTGCAAGGCAAGGGTCAGGATCGTTAAGCGGTAGTTGCAGGGAAGCTATTGCGGTTGCGACGTCGCTTGGGTTATCAGCTTGCAGGCTAAGGCCCAGCAAAGTACCCTGGCGGCCGGAGAGTCGATCGGACAGTCGCTGTCTCTTTTTGTTCCGCAAGAAGGGAGGGAGGAAAGTCCGGGCTCCATAGGGCGAAGTGCCAGGTAACGCCTGGGAGGCGTGAGCCTACGGAAAGTGCCACAGAAAATAACCGCCTAAGCGCTTCGGCGCCGGTAAGGGTGAAAAGGTGCGGTAAGAGCGCACCGCACGGCTGGCAACAGTTCGTGGCTAGGTAAACCCCACTTGGAGCAAGACCAAATAGGGATCCATTGGCGTGGCCCGCGCTGGATCCGGGTAGGTTGCTAGAGGCAGTCAGTGATGGCTGTCGTAGAGGAATGGCTGTCCTCGACAGAACCCGGCTTACAGATCGACTCTCCGACTTCTTCCGAAACACCCTCTCTTTTTAGTCCAAAATATTCTTGCTCTTAACAAAGTACTTTAACTTTGAAGTGCAGGCTTTTGGCTTGTCTGAATATATCTGATCCCTTTTTGCTCCGGTTCGCCGTTTATCCTCGCCCCGCTCGTTAAATACCCGTCACATAACGGTTTTTCCCGTCAGGCTCACCTTGACGGTGGGGCTGCTGCATTTCTATAGTGCGCAGGAGTGGAGAAAAGTGGAATGAAGTGGGTATTTATGGATATGGATAGCTAATTCAGAGGAAGCGCAGCCGTGTTTCGCGGAGCAAACGCAATCAGTCTCGATGCCAAAGGGCGGCTAGCCATGCCCAGCCGGTATCGTGACGAGCTCGTTTCGCGCTGCGAAGGACAGTTGATCATCACAATCGACGCTGTTGATCGCTGCCTCTGCATTTATCCACTTCCCGAGTGGGAACAGATAGAAGCCAAGCTCCGTGAATTGCCGTCACTGCGTGAGGAAAGCCGCCGGTTACAGCGCCTGCTTATCGGCAACGCCGTTGATCTGGAAATGGACGGCAGCGGTCGCGTGCTGGTGCCGCCACGTTTGCGTGAGTATGCCGGGCTGGACAAGCGAGCCATGCTGGTCGGGCAGTTGAACAAATTCAGCCTGTGGAACGAGGACGACTGGAACGCGCAAGCAGATGCGGACCTAGCGGCCATTAAACAACCCGGTGCTTTGCCGGAAGAACTGCGTGACCTAATCCTGTGAGCCAGACCAGCAGCTATAACCACATCACCGTGTTGCTCGACGAGGCCGTTGCGGCGCTCGCTGTGCGTCCGGATGGCCGCTATCTGGATGGAACGTTCGGGCGTGGGGGGCATAGCCGCCTTCTGCTGCGGCAGCTTGGGCCTGATGGCTATTTGCTGGGTTTCGACAAAGACCCGCTAGCAATCGCTACGGGGCAAGCACTGGCGGCCGAGGATGGCCGCTTTGTCGTTGTGCAGAGAAGTTTCGCCGAGCTCGGTGCCGAGGTTGCGCAACGCGGCTGGACCGGTACTTTAAGCGGCGTGCTGCTGGATCTAGGGGTGTCTTCGCCGCAGCTGGACGATCCGGAGCGCGGCTTCAGCTTTCTCAATGACGGCCCCTTGGATATGCGTATGGATCCCAGCCGCGGGATCAGCGCGGCCGAGTGGATCGCGACTGCAGCCGAAGACGACATCGCTCGGGTATTCAAGGAATACGGCGAGGAACGCTTCGCCAAGCGCATGGCACGCGCAGTAGTGCAGCGTCGAGCCGAACGGTCCTTCGAGCGGACGGCCGATCTTGCTCAGGTGTTGACGGTCGCCAATCCGGCCTGGGAGAAAGGCAAAAACCCGGCGACGCGTGCTTTTCAGGGGCTACGCATTTTTATCAACAACGAACTCGGCGACCTGGAAGTCGGGCTCGACGCTGCCTTCGAGGCGCTCGAGGTTGGCGGCCGGCTGGTAGTGATCAGCTTTCATTCGCTGGAAGACCGCATCGTCAAGCAGTTCATGCGCCGTCATGCCAAAGGCGAGGCGGACACCATGCCGCGCGATCTGCCAATCATTCCCGAGAAGTTCGTGCCGCGTCTGAAGCTCCTGGGCAAACCTCAATACGCCTCCGCCGAAGAAACCAAGGCCAACCCGCGCTCGCGCAGTGCCGTAATGCGCGTTGCGGAGAAGTTGCGATGAACCAGCTTCGGCGATCGATGCCCCGCGGCAGCCTGCTGATGCTGGTGCTGTTCGTGGCTGTGCTGCTTTCGGCAATCGGTGTTGCCTACAGTGCGCATTGGAATCGCCAATTGCTTAATGAGCTTTATGGCACCCTCAGCGTGCGCGACAAGACGCAGGCTGAATGGGGACGCCTGATACTTGAGCAGAGCACCTGGACGGCCCATAGCCGCATCGAGACGCTTGCCACCGAACAACTGAAAATGCACATCCCGGCAGCGGTGGATATCAGGTTGGTGGCGCCATGAGACTGCAGGGTGCGCTCTATCCGTGGCGTTTTCGCATCGTGCTGGCTCTCCTGGCCCTGATGGTCGGCGCGATTGCATGGCGAATCGTTGACCTGCAGGTGATCGATCAGGATTTTCTGAAAAACCAAGGTGATGCGCGCAGCGTGCGGCACATTCCGATACCGGCGCATCGCGGTCTGATCACCGATCGTCACGGCGAGCCGCTGGCAGTCAGCACGCCAGTGACAACGCTTTGGGCCAATCCGCAGGAGCTACAGGCAGCGAAGGCACGTTGGCCCGAACTGGCGAAAGCGCTGGGGCAGGACTCGACCGCTCTTCAGCAGCGTCTCAAGGAACAGGCTGAGCGTGAATTTATGTACCTCGTGCGCGGGCTGACCCCCGAGCAGGGGCAGCGCGTGCTGGATCTGAATATTCCAGGCGTCTACTCGCAAGAAGAATTCCGCCGTTTCTACCCTGCTGGTGAAGTTGCGGCGCATGTGGTCGGCTTCACCGATATCGATGACCGCGGGCGGGAAGGTCTGGAGCTGGCATATGACGAGTGGCTTGCAGGCGTTCCCGGCAAACGCCAGGTACTCAAGGATCGCCGTGGTCGGCTGATCAAGGACGTACAGGTGACCAAGAATGCCAAGGCCGGCAAAGCCTTGGCGCTCTCCATTGACCTGCGGTTGCAGTACCTGGCTCACCGCGAGCTGCGCAATGCTCTGTTGGAGTTTGGCGCCAAGGCCGGCAGTTTGGTGATGCTGGATGTAAAGACCGGAGAGGTGCTGGCCATGGTCAACCAGCCGACCTACAACCCGAACAATCGCCGCAACCTGCAGCCGGCTGCGATGCGTAACCGCGCGCTAACAGACCTCTTCGAGCCAGGCTCGACAATGAAGCCCATCTCCATGAGCGCGGCGCTCCAAACGGGCCGCTGGAAGCCCAGTGATATCGTCGAGGTCTGGCCAGGCTGGTTGCGCATCGGTCGCTACACCATTCGAGATGTCACCAAATCCGAAGGCCGTGAACTGGACCTGACCGGCATCCTCATCAATTCGTCCAACGTTGGCATGAGCAAGATCGCCTTCGATATCGGTGGTGCAGCCATTCACGATGTCATGAGCAAGGTCGGTTTCGGTCAGGCCACCGGCCTTGGCTTCCCCGGCGAGCGAGTCGGAAACCTTCCCAGCCATCGCGAATGGCGCCAGGCCGAGACCGCCACGCTTTCCTATGGCTACGGCCTGTCGTTGACCGCGGTGCAGTTGGCTCATGCCTATGGCGCGCTGGCTAACGATGGTCGTCTTGTGCCCTTGTCGCTGACTCGCCTCGACCAGCAGCCAGAGGGCGTCGCGGTGGTTCCGCCAGAAGTTGCCAAGACCGTCCAGGGCATGCTGCAGGAGGTCATCGAGGCCCCACGCGGTGTGTTCCGCGCCCAGGTGCCGGGTTATCACGTGGCGGGCAAGAGCGGTACTGCACGCAAGGCATCGTCCAGCAGCCGGGGCTACCAAGAAAACGCCTATCGCTCGATGTTCGCCGGTTTCGGGCCCATGAAGGATCCGCGCATTGCGATCGCGGTGGTGATCGACGAGCCCAGCAAGGGCGGCTACTACGGCGGACTGGTGTCGGCTCCGGTGTTTAGTCGCGTGATGTCCGGCGCGCTGCGCCTGATGAACATTGCCCCTGACAATCTACCTCCAGCGGAAGAAGTCCAGACGGCCGAGGCTGCCAAGCCGAAGGGAGGGCGAATCTAATGCCGATGCCGTTGAACCAATTGCTAGCGCAGGCCGGCAGCGCCACGCTGATCCGCGAGCTGACCCTGGACAGCCGCAAGGTGCGTCCGGGTGATTTGTTTCTGGCTGTGCCTGGGCTGCAGCAGGACGGCCGCTTGCACATCGCGGATGCGATTTCCCGCGGTGCGGCGGCAGTCGCCTACGAAGCTGACGGCGCGGCCGAAATGACGGCGGTAAGCGCCGTGCTGGTGCCGGTCCGTAACCTGGCGGAGCAGTTATCGGCGATTGCCGGACGTTTCTATGGCGAGCCAAGTCGCAGCCTTCACCTCGCGGGAGTTACCGGAACCAACGGTAAAACCAGCGTGACATATCTGATCGCTCAAGCGCTGGATCTCCTGGGTGAGCGTTGCGGCATCATCGGTACCCTTGGTACTGGTTTTCATGGTGAGCTAGTGCTCGGCCGACACACCACGCCGGATGCCATCGGTGTGCAGGCTAATCTTGCGAACCTGCGCAAGCAGGGCGCCCGTGCAGTGGCCATGGAAGTCTCCTCCCATGGGCTGGCCCAGAGCCGGACTGCAGCGCTGGCGTTCGATGTGGCCGTGTTTACCAACCTGTCTCGCGACCATCTGGATTATCACGGATCGATGGAGGCATACGGTGAAGCCAAGGCGCGGCTGTTCAAAGTGCCGGGGCTCAGCTGCCGAGTGATCAATTTGGATGATGCCTTCGGGCGCGTTCTCGCCGAGGAGAAGTGCGAGTCGCGGCTTATCTCTTACAGCCTCGACGATGCCTCTGCCTATCTCTATTGCCCGGAAGCGCGGCTGGGCGACGATGGAATCCATGCCCGCCTCATCACTCCACAAGGAGAGCGCTCGCTGCGTAGCCCGTTGCTCGGGCGTTTCAATGTCAGCAACGTACTCGCTGCTACAGGCGCTCTGCTGGGAATGAACTATCCGCTGGATGAAATTCTCGCCGTACTGCCGAAACTCGAAGGGCCGGCAGGCCGCATGCAGCGCTTGGGCGGCGGTGACCGCCCGTTGGTTGTGGTCGACTACGCACATACTCCCGATGCCCTGGAGAAGGTTCTTGGCGCGCTGCGACCTCACACCCGCGGCAAGCTGCTGTGCCTGTTCGGTTGCGGCGGCGAGCGCGATCGTGGCAAGCGTGCGCTGATGGCCGAAGTCGCTGAGCGGTTGGCTGATCGGGTCGTGGTGACCGATGACAATCCGCGCAATGAAGATCCCGTACAGATTCTCGAC
The DNA here is from genome assembly GCF_982611455.1 of Stutzerimonas sp. NCBI lineage: Bacteria > Pseudomonadati > Pseudomonadota > Gammaproteobacteria > Pseudomonadales > Pseudomonadaceae > Stutzerimonas > Stutzerimonas sp. The sequence continues at coordinate 51,980 of NZ_CEXBBO010000004.1, read as the reverse complement.
GAGATTCGCGCCGGCTTCAGCGCACCGGAAAACGCGACCTTCACGCCGGGCCGCGCCGCAGCCATAGCCAGCTGCATCGCCGCTAGCCATGTCGACGACGTGGTATTGCTGGCCGGCAAAGGTCACGAGGATTATCAGGAAATCCAGGGTGAACGCTTACCGTTCTCCGATCTCGACCAGGCCTCGATCGCCTTGGCTGCTTGGAGGGGCTCCGATGCTTGAAGTCATGCGCTTGACTGATCTTGTCGCCTCACTGTCCGCCGAGCTGGTGGGTGCCGATGTGTCATTCAGCTCGGTGAGCACCGATAGTCGTGCGATCGCACCGGGGCAGTTGTTTGTGGCTCTAACCGGCCCTCGTTTCGATGGCCACGCATACTTGGCCGAGGTCGCGTCAAAAGGCGCAGTCGCCGCTTTGGTCGAACGGCGTGTGGAAAATGTTTCATTGCCACAGTTAGTAGTTGCGGATAGCCGCATCGCTTTGGGTCAGTTGGGCGCGATGAATCGCACCGCCTTTGCCGGGCCAGTAGCGGCAATTACCGGTTCCAGCGGCAAGACCAGCGTCAAGGAGCTGCTCGCCAGCATCCTGCGAGCTGCCTACGGTGCCGATGCGGTGCTCGCCACTCGCGGCAATCTCAATAACGATCTTGGTGCTCCGTTGACTCTGCTCGAGTTGGCACCACAGCACAGCGCGGCGGTGATCGAGCTGGGTGCTTCGCGCCTCGGAGAGATCGCATATACGGTCAGCCTGACGCAGCCAGATGTCAGCTTGATTACTAACGCCGGTACCGCCCATGTCGGCGAGTTCGGCGGTCCTGAGAAAATCGTCGAGGCCAAGGGCGAGATCCTCGACGGGCTCGGTGCCGGCGGCATCGCGATCCTCAATCGCGACGACAAGGCCTACTCGACCTGGGAGCGGCGGGCAGCCGGTAGACGCGTGCTGAGCTTCGCGACACAGAGTCCTCTGGCCGATTTCCATCCCGCTTCTATTGCCTACGATCTGCGTGGTTGCCCGAACTTTGTGCTGAGCGGGCCCGCCGGATCCGTGCGTGTGCAGCTCAATCTGCTCGGCCGCCACAGCGTGGCCAATGCACTCGCGGCAGCGGCAGCGGCGCATGCGCTGGATGTCGCGCCGGAGCACATCGTCGCCGGTCTGGAGAGCCTGCAGCCGGTCAAGGGCCGAGGTGTCGCGCAGATGCTCGGCAACGGCGTGCGCCTCATCGATGACACCTACAACGCCAATCCGGCATCCATCTGCGCGGCCATCGACGTGCTGACTGGCTTCGCCGGTCGCACCGTGTTGGCGTTGGGCGACATGGGCGAGCTGGGCGATTGGGCCGAGCAAGGCCATCGCGAAGTCGGCAGCTATGCGATCGGCAAAGTCGATACGTTGTTTGCCGTTGGTCCGCTGATGAAGCATGCCGTCGATGCCTTCGGTGCTGGCGGTCGACATTTCGCCGATCAGCAAAGCCTGATCGAGGCGCTGCGCCTGGAGCAGGGCAACGCCACTACCATTTTGGTCAAGGGATCCCGGAGCGCCGCGATGGATAAGGTCGTTGCCGCGCTTTCCGCATCTAGCACGGAGAAACACTGATGCTGCTGCTACTCGCCGAGTATCTGCAACAATTCCACACCGGCTTCGCGGTCTTTCAGTACCTGTCGCTGCGTGGAATTCTCGGCGTACTTACCGCGCTAGTGCTCTCTTTATGGATGGGGCCCTGGTTGATCCGCACTTTGCAGTTGCGCCAGATCGGCCAGTCCGTGCGTACTGACGGTCCGCAATCACATCTGTCGAAATCCGGTACGCCGACCATGGGTGGGGCGCTGATCCTCAGCGCCATCGGCATCAGCACCCTGCTCTGGGCCGATCTGGCTAACCGCTATGTCTGGGTGGTATTGGCCGTCACGCTGCTGTTCGGCGCGATTGGTTGGGTCGACGATTATCGCAAGGTCATAGAAAAGAACTCCCGTGGCCTGCCGAGCCGTTGGAAATACCTCTGGCAATCGGTGTTCGGTCTCGGTGCGGCGATCTTCCTTTATATGACTGCACAAACGCCGGTAGAGACGACGTTGATCCTGCCATTGCTGAAGAATATAGAAATACCGCTGGGTATCGGCTTCGTAGTCCTGACTTACTTCGTCATCGTCGGATCGAGCAATGCGGTGAATCTCACCGACGGGCTCGACGGCCTGGCGATCATGCCGACCGTGATGGTCGGCGGCGGGCTGGGCATCTTCTGCTATCTGTCGGGCAACGTGAATTTCGCCGAATACCTGTTGATTCCCTACGTGCCAGGTGCTGGCGAGCTGATTGTGTTCTGCGGTGCGCTGATCGGCGCTGGGCTGGGCTTTCTGTGGTTCAACACCTACCCAGCCCAAGTCTTCATGGGCGACGTCGGTGCACTGGCGCTCGGCGCCGCGTTGGGGACTATCGCGGTCATCGTTCGTCAGGAAGTCGTGCTGTTCATCATGGGCGGCGTGTTCGTGATGGAAACCCTGTCGGTCGTGATCCAGGTCGCCTCGTTCAAGCTGACTGGCAAGCGAGTTTTTCGCATGGCGCCTATTCATCACCACTTCGAACTCAAGGGCTGGCCCGAGCCCCGAGTGATCGTGCGCTTCTGGATCATCACGGTGATCCTGGTGCTGGTCGGTCTCGCCACCCTGAAACTGAGGTAATAAAGAGTGCTCATCGCTTCCGATCAGTTCCGCATCGTCGTCGGCCTCGGCAAGAGCGGCATGTCCCTGGTTCGCCATCTGGCGAGCCGTGGAGTGCCGTTTGCCGTAGCTGATACGCGCGCGAACCCGCCGGAACTTGCCGCTCTTCAAACGCAATACCCGAGCGTCGAAGTGCGTTGTGGCGAGCTCGATCCCGAGTTTCTTTGCCGCGCCAGCGAATTGCTGATCAGCCCGGGGCTGCCGCTCAGTACGCCGGCACTGCAAGTCGCCGCGTCCAGAGGCGTGAAGCTGTCAGGCGACATCGAACTGTTCGCTCGCGAAGCTAAAGCGCCGATCATTGCGATCACTGGTTCCAATGCGAAAAGCACCGTGACCACGTTAGTCGGTGAGATGGCCATTGCAGCTGGTCGCAAGGTGGCGGTGGGTGGAAATCTAGGCACTCCCGCACTGGACCTGCTTAACGATGACGTCGAGCTCTATGTCCTTGAGCTGTCGAGTTTCCAGCTCGAAGCCACCGACCAATTGAATGCCGAAGTTGCAACCTGCCTGAACGTCAGCGAGGACCACATGGATCGCTATGACGGGCTGCCAGCCTACCATCAGGCCAAGCACCGGATCTTCCGCGGTGCGCGACAGGTTGTAGTCAACCGCGACGATCGCCTTAGCCGTCCGCTGGTTGGCGATGATGTCCCGACGTGGTCGTTCGGCCTTGGAAAACCCGACTTCAAGGGCTTCGGACTGTTCGAGGAAAACGCTCAGAAATACCTAGCCTTTCAATTCGACGCCTTGATGCCGGCGAACCAGCTGAAGATCCGTGGTGCTCACAATCAATCCAACGCGCTGGCTGCCCTGGCATTAGGGCATGCAGTAGGGCTGCCGTTCGAACCGATGCTGGCAACCCTGCGCAGCTTTGCCGGGCTCGCGCACCGCTGTCAGTGGGTCGGCGAGCGCAAAGGCGTTGCTTACTATGACGATTCCAAGGCGACCAATGTCGGCGCCGCGCTGGCAGCGATTGATGGCCTGGGCAGCGACATCGCCGGCAAGCTGGTGCTGATTGCTGGAGGTGACGGCAAGGGTGCGGACTTCTCCGCTTTGCGCAGCCCCGTCGCACGAAATTGCCGTGACGTCATCCTGCTTGGGCGTGATGCCGAACTTCTGGCTACGGCCCTTGATGGCGCGGCGACGATTCATCGTGTTCAGACGCTTCAAGAAGCCGTGCAGCTCGCGGCCAGAAATGCACAACCGGGGGATGCGGTGCTGCTTTCTCCGGCCTGTGCCAGCCTCGATATGTTTGCCAACTTCGAAGATCGCGGACGTCAATTCGCCACTGCGGTGAGGGGGCTCAGCTGATGCTCGCCTTCCTGCGCACTGCACCTTCGCCCTTGTTCGGCCGTCGTGGTCTGGACCTCGATTTCCCGATGCTCGCTGGCTGCCTGGCCCTGCTGGGGCTGGGCCTGGTAATGATCACCTCGGCGTCTTCCGAAGTCGCTGCGGTGAATGCCGGTAACTCCATGTATCACATGGTCCGCCATCTGGTTTACATACTGCTTGGCCTTGGCGCCGCTGCTGTTGTGTTGATGGTTCCGCTGTCGGCTTGGCAACGGCTGGACTGGGTGCTGCTGCTGGGCGCGTTCGCCCTGTTGATTCTCGTGCTGATTCCCGGCATCGGTCGTGAGGTCAATGGCTCCATGCGCTGGATCGGCTTCGGCGCGTTCAACGTGCAGCCCTCCGAGATAGCCAAGCTATTCGTCGTGGTCTATCTCGCTGGCTATCTGGTGCGCCGTCAGGAAGAGGTGCGTGAAAGTTTCTGGGGCTTCCTCAAACCGTTTCTGGTGCTGCTGCCGATGGCGATGCTGCTTCTGCTCGAGCCCGATTTTGGCGCAACCGTCGTCATGATGGGCGCGGCGGTGGCGATGCTGTTTCTTGGCGGCGTCGGCTTGATCCGGTTCAGCCTGCTAGTGCTGTTGGCCGTAGGTGCGGTGTTCGTCCTGGTACAAACACAGGAATACCGCCTGCAGCGCTTGATCACGTTCACCGATCCCTGGGCTGACCAATACGGCGCCGGCTATCAGCTGACCCAGGCGCTGATCGCTTTCGGTCGCGGTGAGTGGCTGGGTGTCGGACTGGGAAACAGCGTGCAGAAGCAGTTCTATCTGCCCGAAGCGCACACCGACTTCGTGTTCTCGGTTCTGGCTGAGGAACTGGGCATGGTTGGCGCTTTGTTGACCATTCTGCTGTTTGCGTTCGTTGGCGTGCGCGCCCTTTATATCGGTCTAGCGGCGGAGCGGTCACGGCAGTTCTTCGCGGCTTATATCGCTTGGGGCGTCGCATTCCTCTGGCTCGGGCAGTTCCTGATCAATGTCGGTGTAAACGTCGGTTTGTTGCCAACGAAAGGCCTGACATTGCCATTTCTTAGCTACGGCGGCAGCTCGCTGGTAGTCACCTGCGCGAGCATGGCGCTACTGCTGCGCATCGAGTGGGAAAGCCGCACGGTGTTGGGCAGCGAAGATGCTGAGTTCAGCGAAGACGATTTCGCCGAAGTGCCTGCGGCCAGGAACAAGGGGATCGCAGATGGCCGCTAACGTGCTGATCATGGCTGGCGGAACTGGCGGGCATGTATTCCCTGCGCTGGCCTGCGCCCACGAATTTCAGAGCCGCGGCTACAGTGTGCACTGGCTGGGTACGCCTCGCGGCATCGAGAACGAAGTGGTTCCCGCGGCTGGTTTGCCGCTGCACTTGATCCAGGTCAGCGGGCTGCGTGGCAAGGGGGTGGCTTCCCTGCTCAAGGCGCCGTTCCAGCTGCTGCGTTCGCTGTGGCAGGCCCGTCGCATCATGCGCGAGCTCAAGCCCGTTTGTGTATTGGGCCTCGGTGGTTACGTGACTGGCCCCGGAGGGTTGGCGGCCAAATTTGCCGGAATACCGCTGATCATTCACGAGCAGAACGCCGTGGCCGGTACCGCCAACCGTAGCCTGGTGCCATTTGCACAGCGCGTTTGCGAAGCCTTTCCAAATACATTCAACAACAGCGACAAACGGCGTACGACCGGCAATCCGGTGCGCCACGAACTGTTCGTCGAAACACCCAGGCAGACCCTGCTCAACCGTACCCCACGCCTGCTGGTGTTGGGTGGCAGCCTGGGCGCCGAGCCCTTGAACAAGCTGCTGCCGGAGGCGCTCGGTCAGCTGGCTCGGGAGCTGCGTCCCGAGGTTTTTCATCAGGCTGGCAAGCAGCACGCCGGTATCACTCAGGAGCGGTATACCGCTGCCGGAGTCGAGGCCGAAGTTGCCCCCTTCATTAAAGACATGGCCCGCGCTTATGCCTGGGCCGATCTGGTGGTCTGCCGCGCTGGCGCCCTGACTGTCTGTGAGCTGGCTGCGGCCGGGTTGCCTTCGTTCCTGGTGCCGTTGCCGCACGCGATCGACGATCACCAGACCCGCAATGCGGAATATCTGGCGAAGGAGGGCGCAGCCGTTCTTCTCCCCCAAGCAAAAACCGATGCTGCCGCGCTGGCCGCGCAGCTGACCGAGGTAATGATGCAGCCGGAAAAACTCAAGGCCATGGGAGCTACGGCGCGCCGTTTGGCTCGGCCGGACGCCACCCGTACCGTCGTCGACATCTGCCTGGAGGTGGCGCATGGCTAAATCCCCCGCAGCGGTCAAGGCTGAGGTACGTCGCATGCGCCGTATCCGCCGGATTCATTTTGTCGGTGTTGGCGGTGTCGGCATGTGCGGCATAGCCGAAGTGCTGCTCAATCTTGGGTACGACGTTTCCGGCTCGGATCTGAAAACCTCCGCGAGTACCGAGCGTCTGCAGAATTTCGGTGCGCAGATTTTCATCGGGCACCAAGCCGGCAACGTGGCCGGGGCCGATGTGCTGGTGGTTTCCAGTGCGGTAAACGCCTCCAATCCCGAGGTCGCATTCGCGCTCGAGCAGCGGATTCCGGTCGTACCGCGCGCCGAGATGCTCGCCGAACTGATGCGTTACCGTCACGGCATCGCCGTTGCCGGTACCCACGGCAAGACCACGACGACCAGCCTGCTGGCTTCGGTGTTTGCCGCGGGCGGGCTCGATCCGACTTTCGTCATCGGCGGCCGTCTGACTGCGGCGGGCACCAACGCACAGCTGGGCACCAGCCGCTACCTGATTGCCGAAGCCGACGAGAGCGACGCCAGCTTCCTGCACTTGCAGCCGATGGTTGCGGTAGTGACCAATATCGACGCCGATCATATGAGCACCTATGGCGGCGACTTTGGCAGGCTGAAGAAAACATTCGTCGAGTTCCTGCACAACTTGCCGTTCTACGGGCTCGCGGTGCTTTGCGTCGACGATCCGGTAGTGCGCGAGATCATCCCCCAGGTCGGTCGCCCTATAACCACTTACGGCTTCAGCGAAGATGCCGATGTGCGCGCTATCAATATTCGTCAGGAAGGCATGCGCACCTACTTCACCGTGCTGCGTGATGGCTTCGATGCGCTCGATGTGTCGGTCAAGATGCCAGGCAATCACAACGTCCTCAATGCGCTGGCGACCATCGCCATCGCCACCGACGAGGGCATCGATGACGATGCGATCGTCCAGGGACTGTCGGAGTTTGGTGGTGTCGGCCGGCGCTTTCAGGTCTACGGCGAGCTACCGGTGGATGGTGGTAGCGTGATGCTGGTCGACGATTACGGTCATCATCCGCGTGAAGTCGCGGCGGTGATCCAGGCCGTTCGCGGCGGCTGGCCTGACCGCCGTCTGGTGATGGTCTATCAGCCTCATCGTTTCAGCCGAACCCGCGATTTGTACGACGACTTCGTTCAGGTGCTGACCGACGCCAATGTGCTGCTGCTGATGGAAGTCTATCCGGCGGGCGAAGAGCCCATTCCCGGTGCAGATAGTCGACACCTGTGCCATAGCATCCGTCAGCGCGGTCAGCTCGACCCGATTTACATCGAACGCGGTACCGAGCTGGCGCCAGTGGTCAAGCCACTGCTGCGTGCGGGCGACATTCTGCTTTGCCAGGGCGCTGGGGATATCGGCGGGCTGGCTCCCCAACTGATCAACAGTCCCCTGTTTGCTGGCGATACAAGCGCCGCGAGGAAGAGCGAATGACTGCCCTGCAATCGACTCGTGATCCCAAGGCTTTTGGCCGGGTTGCCGTGCTGTTCGGCGGCAAGAGTGCCGAGCGCGAAGTGTCCCTGAAATCCGGCGCTGCGGTACTGTCGGCGCTACAGGCTGCGGGCGTTGATGCCTTTGGCATCGATGTCGGCGATGATTTACTGGTGCGCCTGGGCAGTGAGCGCATCGACCGCGCGTTTATCGTGCTGCATGGGCGTGGCGGCGAAGATGGCAGTATGCAGGGCCTGCTCGAATGCGCGGGCATTCCCTACACCGGCAGCGGTATCCTCGCCTCGGCGCTGGCCATGGACAAGCTGCGTACCAAGCAGGTATGGCAGAGCCTTGGCCTGCCGACACCGCGTCATGCCGTGCTGGCGAGCGAGGCTGACTGTCAGGCTGCCGCCACCGATCTGGGCTTCCCGCTGATCGTCAAACCGGCCCATGAAGGTTCGAGCATCGGAATGGCAAAAGTCGGCGGCATCGCCGAGCTGATCGCTGCCTGGCGGGCTGCCAGTGCCTACGACTCCCAAGTATTGGTCGAGCAGTGGATCCAGGGGCCGGAGTTCACCATCGCCACGCTTCGCGGTTCGGTATTGCCGCCGATCGGGCTGGGTACGCCGCACACCTTTTACGACTACGACGCCAAGTATGTGGCCAGCGATACCCAATATCGCATTCCTTGTGGTCTGGACGCTGCTAAGGAGCAGGAGCTCAAGGATCTGTCCGCCCGTGCCTGCGAGGCTGTGGGTATCCAGGGTTGGGCGCGTGTCGATGTCATGCAGGACAGCGGCGGCGCCTTCTGGCTGTTGGAAGTGAACACCGTTCCGGGGATGACCGATCACAGTCTGGTACCGATGGCTGCGCGCGCTGCAGGACTGGATTTTCAGCAGCTGGTACTGGCCATCCTCGATGCCAGCCTAGCGGCAGGGAACTGACCCATGATCACCACCCTGCGTCACTCACAACCAGCCACCGGTCGCTCCTCGCGCAAATCGGCGCAGCGTGGTGCGAGCCGCCTGGTGCAACGTGAGCCGATTTCGGCGCGTTTGCCGCGCCCTAGCCTGAGTTCGCTCAAGCGTGCCCTCTGGCCAATGTTGTTGGTGGCGCTGGTAGTCGGGCTTTACGAGCTGGGCGGGCGACTCGCGCCCTATGCTGATCGGCCAATCGCCAAAGTCAGCGTTCGGGGCGAGTTGACCTACGTCGATCAGCAGGCCGTACAGGCGCGTATGGCGCCGTTCGTCGAGGCCAGTTTCTTCAAGGTTGATCTTGATGCCTTGCGGCACGACCTTGAACAGATGCCTTGGATTGCGCACGTCGAGGCGCGCCGGGTCTGGCCGGATCAGGTCATGGTGCGTCTCGATGAGCAATTGCCTATCGCCCGCTGGGGCGATGAGGCGTTGCTGAACAACAACGGTCAGGCCTTTGCGCCGGATGACCTGACTCAGTATGAACACTTGCCGCAATTGTATGGTCCGAAGCGGGCCCAACAGCGGGTGATGCAGCAGTACCAGTTGCTCAGCCAGATGCTGCGGCCCCTCGGTTTTTCCATTGCCCGCCTAGAGCTGCGTGCACGGGGCAGCTGGTTCGTGACGACCAAACAGGGCGTCGAGCTGTTATTGGGCAGGGACCAGGTAATCGAAAAAATGCGTCGCTTCACTGCCATCTATCAGCAAGAGCTGGCGCAGGAGAGCGAGAAAATTGCGCGGATCGACCTCCGCTACGCCAACGGCCTGGCCGTTACGTGGCACGAGCCGAGCCCGACCACGACGGAAGAATCCGTCGTTGCGAAGAATTGAGGAATGAAACACATGTCTAGCGTGCAAAGCGGCAAGATGATCGTCGGTCTCGATATCGGCACCTCCAAGGTGGTGGCGCTGGTCGGCGAAGTGACGCCGGATGGCGAACTGGAGATCGTCGGAATCGGCACTCATCCGTCGCGCGGGTTAAAAAAAGGGGTGGTGGTCAATATCGAGTCCACCGTTCAGTCGATCCAGCGCGCCGTCGAAGAGGCACAGCTGATGGCCGGCTGTCGTATCCACTCTGCCTTCGTCGGCTTGGCCGGTAATCACATCCGCAGCCTCAACTCCCACGGTATCGTCGCCATTCGTGATCGCGAAGTCAGCAATGCCGACCTCGAACGTGTTCTGGACGCTGCACAGGCCGTGGCCATCCCGGCCGATCAGCGTGTACTGCACACCCTGCCGCAGGACTACGTGATCGATAATCAGGAGGGTGTCCGCGAGCCGCTGGGCATGTCTGGCGTGCGTCTGGAAGCGAAGGTTCATGTCGTCACCTGCGCGGTGAACGCGGCACAGAATATTGAAAAGTGCGTGCGCCGCTGTGGCCTGGAAGTCGACGACATCATTCTCGAACAGCTCGCTTCGGCTCATGCGGTACTGACCGACGACGAAAAGGAATTGGGTGTCTGCCTGGTAGATATCGGTGGCGGTACCACCGACATCTGCATCTTCACCGAAGGCGCGATCCGGCATACCGCGGTCATTCCGATCGCTGGTGATCAGGTTACCAACGACATCGCGATGGCCCTGCGTACGCCCACCCAGTACGCCGAAGAAATCAAGATTCGCTACGCCTGTGCGCTGGCCAAACTGGCCGGTCCCGGCGAAACCATCAAGGTACCGAGCGTTGGCGATCGTCCACCGCGGGAACTCTCACGGCAGGCGCTGGCCGAAGTCGTGGAGCCGCGCTATGACGAGCTCTTCACGCTGATTCAGGCCGAACTGCGTCGCAGCGGCTATGAGGACCTGGTTCCGGCAGGGATCGTCCTCACTGGCGGTACAGCAAAGATGGAAGGAGCCATCGAGCTGGCCGAAGAAATCTTTCACATGCCGGTGCGCCTGGGCGTACCGCACAGCATCAACGGACTCACGGACGTCGTCCGTAACCCTATCTATTCAACGGGTGTGGGCCTGTTGCTGTATGGCATGCGCAAGCAGACCGACGGCATTTCCATGTCCGGTCTCGGCAATGTTGCCGACGAACCCAAAACATCTGTCGTGGACCGGCTCAAAAGCTGGATCCAGGGCAATTTCTGAGCAGTGCGGCTGTACCTAAAACTAGAAAGCTGGAAGGAGAGAGGGAAATGTTCGAACTCGTAGATCATACCCCGCAAAGTGCAGTGATCAAGGTCATTGGCGTAGGCGGAGGCGGTGGCAACGCCGTCAATCACATGGTGCGCAACAACGTTGAAGGCGTGGAATTCATCTGCGCCAACACCGATGCCCAGGCGCTGAAAAAAATCGAAGCGCGGACCGTTCTGCAACTGGGTTCCGCCATCACCAAGGGGCTTGGTGCCGGCACCAATCCCGACATCGGGCGTCAGGCCGCGATGGATGACCGCGAGCGCATCGCCGAGGTGCTGCAAGGCGCCGACATGGTCTTCATCACCACCGGCATGGGCGGTGGGACCGGTACCGGCGCCGCGCCGGTCATTGCTTCGGTCGCGAAGGAAATGGGCATCCTGACCGTCGCCGTGGTGACGCGTCCGTTCCCATTCGAAGGCCGTCGCCGCATGCAGGTTGCCGATGAGGGCATTCGTCAGCTGTCCGATTGCGTCGACTCGCTGATCACCATCCCCAACGAGAAGCTGCTGACCATCCTTGGTAAGGATGCGAGCCTGTTGGCCGCTTTCGCCAAGGCCGATGACGTGCTCACCGGTGCCGTGCGCGGCATTTCCGACATCATGCAACGCCCCGGCCTGATGAACGTCGACTTCGCCGACGTGAAAACCGTCATGGGCGAAATGGGCATGGCGATGATGGGTACCGGTTGTGCCACTGGCCCGAACCGCGCTCGCGAAGCTACCGAAGCGGCCATTCGCAACCCGCTTCTCGAAGACGTGAATCTGCAAGGCGCTCGCGGCATCCTGGTCAATATCACCGCTGGTCTGGATCTTTCACTCGGCGAGTACGCCGCTGTCGGCGAGATCATCGAGGCCTTCGCGTCCGACGAGGCGACTGTTAAGGTCGGTGCCGTTATCGATCCGGATATGCTCGATGAGCTGCACGTTACGGTCGTTGCCACTGGTCTCGGCCCGCGCAACGAAAAGCCGGTCAAGGTCGTGGACAACACGCTGCAGACCGCTGCTGTCGCGCCGCAGGCTGCGCCGGCTCCGCGTCAGGATCAGGCTGCGGTGAACTACCGTGACCTGGAGCGTCCGACTGTCATGCGCAATCAGGCCCATGCAGCTGCTACTGCGGCGAAGATGAATCCTCAGGAAGATCTGGACTATCTCGATATTCCTGCCTTCTTGCGTCGCCAGGCCGATTGATTGCATGTATCAGGACTATTGGGGTGATTGGTATTCAGCAAAGTGGGGTTCTGCTATGATCGCCACCTTTGTTGGAAACCATTCGCAACAGCGCAATAGCGAAACCAAGCCATGATCAGACAACGCACCTTAAAGAACATCATTCGCGCCACTGGCGTCGGGCTGCATTCGGGAGAGAAGGTCTATCTCACCCTGAAGCCGGCACCGGTGGATTCCGGAATCGTGTTCTGTCGCACCGATCTCAACCCGCCCGTGCAGATTGCCGCGCGGGCCGAGAACGTCGGCGAAACCACCATGTCGACAACGCTGGTCAGCGGTGACGTCAAAGTCGATACGGTGGAACATTTGCTTTCCGCGATGGCTGGACTTGGGATCGACAATGCCTGTGTCGAGCTTTCCGCCTCGGAAGTGCCGATCATGGATGGCAGCGCTGGACCCTTCGTATTCCTGATTCAATCGGCCGGCCTGCAGGAGCAGGACGCCCCCAAGAAATTCATCCGCATCATCCGTGAGGTCACGGTGGAGGATGGCGACAAGCGCGCCACATTCCTGCCATTCGAAGGCTTCAAGGTGAGTTTCGAGATCGATTTCGACCACCCGGTTTTCCGTGGTCGCACCCAGACCGCTAGCGTGGATTTCTCTAGCACTTCCTTCGTCAAGGAAGTCAGCCGTGCGCGAACCTTCGGGTTCATGCGCGACATTGAATTCCTCCGCTCGCACAACCTAGCCCTGGGTGGAAGTGTCGAAAACGCGATCGTGGTCGATGAAGACCATGTGCTCAACGAAGACGGCCTGCGTTATGAAGACGAATTCGTGAAGCACAAGATTCTAGATGCAATTGGTGATCTGTACTTGCTGGGCACCAGCCTGATCGGCGAATTCCGCGGCTTTAAATCCGGACATGCATTGAACAACCGCTTACTACGCACCTTGATGGAACAAAAGGATGCGTGGGAAATGGTGACCTTCGATGATTCCCAGACCGCACCGATCTCCTACATGCGACCGGCAGCTGCCGGCTGAGTAGTACTCTCTTTCCTTTTTGAGGCCACCTTCGGGTGGCCTTTTTTTATCTGGCGACAGGCGACAGTAAAGTGCACGCGGATCGCGGATGGATGAATCCATCAAGTTCGGCTGATGGGTTTCGACCAGTCCGCCCCTTCGGCCTTAATTACGTTTGGCAAAGCTTCTGCAGTCGCTACGCTGGTAAGCCTCCAGCTTCAATTCATCCCATCCAGCAAGCCCGCCATATCATCGGCGTGCTCCTCTTCTTGCGCGAGGATATCTTCGAAGATGCGCCTTGTGGTGGGGTCCTTGTCTCCGATGTACTGGACTATTTCGCGGTAGCTGTCTATGGCGATGCGTTCGGCGACAAGGTTTTCGAAGACCATATCACGCAGTCCGTTGCCTTCGGCATATTGCGCATGTGCTCGCTCGGTCAGGCTGTCCGGGTTGAAGTCGGGCGCGCCACCAAGCTGTACGATGCGCTCGGCCAAGCGATCGGCATGCTCCTGCTCTTCATTGGCGTGCTCGAGAAACTCGTCGGCGGCTACGCTGGATTTCAGTCCAGTGGCCATGTAGTAGTGGCGCTTGTAGCGCAGGTAGCAGACTAGTTCGGTCGCCAGCGCCTCATTGAGCAAGTTGATCACGGTGTCGCGATCCGCCGAATAGCTTTCGGTCACCGCACCATTCTCGACGTGCTGTCGAGCGCGCTCGCGCAGGGTCTGTTTGTCGCTCAATTGTACGTAGCTCATCATGGTCTCCTGAATGCTGGGCTGTGGCTGTATTGTTCGGCCACGCTCTGGCCACTGCGCCTATTGGCGTCTCGCTGGGCCATTAGCTGTGATAGATGGACAGCCGGAAAGTTTAGTCAGAGGCTTCGTCCGGTGGCCGATCAGGTTTGCCGGGCTCGTCGATGGGGACCTGTTCGCCGGGCTCTTTCCGCTCTGGCTCTGGGATGGGACTCGGTGTGCCGTCATCTCGAGGGTCGGGTTCATTCATGGTTGGGTTCCTTCAGCTGAGCGCCTTGATGAGTTCGTCCTTGCGCATCTTCGAACGTCCGTGAACGTCACGCTCACGGGCTTTCTGCATCAGCTCATCTCGGGTGAGGTCGGTGAGTGAGGTGCTATCCGAACGATTGCTGCGCGCCGAGCCCTTATTCGGCGAGTCGCCGTCACGAGCCTTGGCCGCTCGGTGCGCCGAATCCTTGCGGTCCGCTCGTTTGGCTGTCTCGCTTTTCTTTTGCCCCGAGCCGCCCTTGCGCTCGCCTCCACCGGATTGCTTGTTGACCGTGGCCCAGGCACGCGCTTCGGCTTCCTTTTCGGGGACACCGCGTTCTTCATAACTGTCTTCGATGTGCTCGGCTTTACGCTGCTGTTTATCCGTGTACTTGGATTTTTCGCCTCTAGGCATGACCTTTCTCCTCGTGCAGGTATGGATGACCGTGGACTCGTAGATGCCTGATTGTCCAGGCTGGTCCGCTACAGCTTTGTTCTGTTTTGGTCCACACGGCAGGTTGGGAGTTTCACTCGTGTTAGCATCGCGCGCGCTATCCGGCACCCGGTCGTCTAGCTCGGGTGATGCAGGTCATCATCGGATGGTTATGCGAGTGGGTCGGATATAGCTGGAAATATAATTGGCAGCAGGCTTCGATTCGGAGGAACAAAAGCCATTTATGCTGGCCTGAACAAAGCACGCGCCGCGCTAACTCGGTACTTTTGGCTCGATGGACGTGTATCGAATCTGTTTTACAAATCCATGCTTGCCGTTAACTGGCGGGCTTTCGATGAGGCGATAACCAGATGCGAATCCTTGTATGCGGTGCCAGTGGCCAGGTTGGTCACGAGTTGGTAGACCGTGCTCATGCATATGGTCTCGAGGCGCTTGGCATGGCCCGAGGGCAGCTGGACATCACTAATGCGGATCAGGTTGTACAGGCAGTCAGTCGGTTCAAGCCCAGGCTGATCATCAACGCGGCGGCGTACACCCATGTCGACAACGCCGAGACGCATAGTGAGCAGGCTTACGCGGTCAATCGCGATGGTGCAGCAGTACTCGCTGAAGCGGCTAGGAAGGCCGCTATTCCGTTGCTGCACATTTCGACCGATTATGTCTTTTCCGGCGAAGCCCAAACGCCTTACAAGGAAACGGACGAGGTCGCGCCAACTGGCGTTTACGGCGCGAGCAAGCTGGCGGGGGAGGCAGCCATCCAGGCTGTTCTCGACCAGCATGTGGTTCTGCGGACCAGCTGGGTCTATGGCGTGCATGGCCATAACTTCGTTAAGACCATGCTGCGCCTGGGGCGCCAACGCGACTCGCTATCTGTGGTCGCCGATCAGTTTGGATGCCCTACCCAGGCGGGGAGCATCGCGGATGTTTTGCTGCAGCTGGCCCAGCGATATGCTCGTGAGGGTACGCTCGCTTGGGGGATTTACCATTACAGCGGTCGATCGTTCTGCACCTGGTTCGATTTCGCCGTGGAGGTTTTCCGCCAGGCAGAGGCCAAGGGCATTCTTCCCAAGCAACCGCAGGTGTCATCGATTACGACTGCGCAGTATCCGACACCCGCTCGCCGTCCGGTCTGGTCGGTTCTCGATTGCTCCAAGTTCGAAACAACCTTCGGCATGGCCACACATGATTGGCATGACGATCTGGCCCCTGTGCTCGATGCGTTGGGTAGTGCAGATGCTCATCCGTCGAGTTTAGCTGCGCACCACTCCCAAGCCTGAACTAGCTGACGCATCCGGGCTCAACGATCAGACGCGGCAGCCTCTCGTTCGAGCGGTTACCTAACTGATGATCTCGACCCGAACTCGGGGTATTCTTGCGGCCTTTTTTGCGGGGCGACAAAAGGTCGTGCCGGTTGCTGGAGAATGCCGCGTGGTCGTGTTTCAGGCGATTTTGCCTATCTTTGGCGTGATCATGCTTGGCTACGTGCTCGGCTGGCGGCGCTGGCTCGCCGGCGAAGCGGCTGCCGGACTCGCGAATATCACCTTCAAGTTGTTCATGCCGGCTGTCCTGTTTACCGGTATCGCCCGAGCGCAGCTGAGCGATGGCATGTCACCCATGCTATTGCTGGCCTATTTCGGACCGGTACTCGTCATCTTCGTCGCGGTCGGATTGGTCGCACACCGTTTGCTCGGGCGGGCCTCTCCGCTGGGACTTACGGCGGCCTACTCGAACAACGTGCTGGTCGGGATTCCTCTTGTGACTACCTTGCTGGGGCCGGCGAGCTTGGTCTATGTGTTCGCCGTCCTGGTTTTTCACAGCTTGATTCTGTTTTCGCTGCAGAGTTTTTACAGCGCGTTCGGCTCGGGGCAGAAGGTCAGCGGCAAGGCACTGCTGAAGAACCTCGCGAACCCGCTTATCGTCGGTTTGTTGCTTGGGGCTCTGCTGAACATTTCAGGGATCGGTCTGCCACAGTCGGTCTGGCGCGTAGCCGACTGGCTGGCACAGGCAGCGCTGCCTTGCGCGTTGATGGTGCTGGGTATCAGTCTCTCGCGCTACCGCCTGCGGCCGAGTGTCACTGCGCTGGGGCTGACATTGATCAAGCTGGGCCTGTTCCCGCTGCTGGTGTGGTACATCAGCGGACTGCTGCCGGGGCTGAGCGAGGAAGCTCGCAGCGTGCTGGTGCTGCTAGCGGCCTGCCCGAGCGGCGTCAATGTGCTGGCCTTCGCGGTCAATCAAGAGGACACCCGCGCAGTCAGCTCGACTGTGTTCCTGTCGACCGTGCTAGCGGCTGTCAGTCTACCGCTGTGGATGATGTTGATGTCTGCTTGAATCCCTTGTTCAGGGGCGCTCGCCATGCTGATTGGCACGCGCGTTAGGGGCGATGATGTCCTCGAGGCGCAGTCCGGTCAGGCCGTGAATGGTGCGCCACAGGTAATAGAAGATCGCCATCATCATCAACATGCTGGGAATGGCGATCATCGGATAGCTGAGCAACGTCATGCGCCCCAGTTCCGCATTGAACGCCTCGCTACCGGCCGGGCTGTGGACGATCCACTTGGCCAGCACGTAGTTCATGAAGGACGAAAAGAAGAAGGTGCCGCTGAGCAAATACGTGGCGCGCAACAGTCGAGTTTCGAAATGAGCGGTCTGGCCATTGCGCTCGAGCTGCTCATGCACCTTGGCGACGTTAAGCACCTTGGGGTTGTAGAGCAGCGTGCGGATCAGTGGGAAGCGTGTGCGAGTGGAGGCGAGTACGGCGATGCCGATGATGCAGGGAATCGCGGCTTCCTTGATCGCCAGCCACTGCGGGTCTAGCTTCAGCAGTCCGATGCCCCCGGTTAGCAATACGCTGAGCAGGCCCAGCAAGGCGATCCAGTTGAATTTGCGGTACTTCGCCAGCTCGAACAGGCCCCAGCCGAGCGGGAATGCCAGCGCCAGCAATAGCGCGCCGTCCGCGCCGAGGCGTTCTTCACCGCTGAGCTTCATCAGAATCAGCGAAGGGATCAGGATGCTGATTGCCAGATCGATCAAGGGCCGGGGCTTGTGCTCGGTCGGCTGATCAGCGTCCGGTTGGTTGGTGCGGGTATCGGTCATGTGATTCTGTTCATCTCGGAAGAGGGTGAATGATCGCCCGTGGGCACGCGCTTAGCCATAGTGCGATGGTGGTGTTCCGTGACAGCAGGTTACTGATCGGAAGCAGCGCCTCTACTTCGCTTCTCCGACCATTGCGTGACCTCGAAGACCGCTACGACGAGAATCGCCAGGGCGAAGGGTAGCAATAGGTAGAAAGCTCTGAACACGATCAATGCCGCCAAGACGTCAGCGGTGTTCAATTCTGGCAACGCGGCGAGAAAGGTTACTTCGAGCACGCCAAGTCCGCCGGGTGCATGGGATAGCAGGGCCAACGAAAAAGAAGCAAGGAATACGCCGAGCACCACCAGATAGCCGGGATTATGTACCGCAGGAAGCGCAAAATAGATGATCGCGGCGGCGCAGGCGAGCTCTAGCGGTGCGGCCATGAGCTGCCTGCCAACAATTGGCAGACGCGGATAGTCGATTCGCCATTTGCCGACATGCAATGGCGCAAAATGGCGCCATGCGCCGATTACATAAAGCCCGACCAGGCACAGCAGGAACGAGCCGACTGCAATCGATAGCCATGGCTCAGCGTCGATCACTCTGTTCAGCAACTCTGGTCGCAGGACCAGCACCGTGCCGCCGGCCAACAGAGTGCCGAGGACAAACGTCAGCGAGCAGAACACGATCAGTACGCCGATTTCGTGCGGCGTAAGGCCCTTGCTGCGATACGCGCGGTAGCGCACGACCGCACCGGAAAACACCGACGCGCCTATATTGTGGGCCAGCGCGTAGGTGGTGAACGAGCAAAGCGTGATGAACCACCAAGGGATCTTCTTGCCCAGATGGGCAATGGCTATTCGGTCGTACCAGGCTAGCGCGACGTAGGCGCCAAGCGTCGCCAATCCGGCCAGCAGCCAGTTGCGACAGCTAATGGCCCCAAGGCTCTCGGTGAGTTCAGCCAACGAGAGATTGCGAATCTCCTGATAGAGCAGATAGCCAGAAAGCAGTACCGCCGTGATGCCGACAAGGGTCCAGGCGACATCGCTCCTCTTCATCATCGTGTTGGCTCCTTGGCGACGGCTTATTTGCCTCGAAGCGAAAGCTCGGACAATCGGTGATTTGTGCATCGCGGAAAATTCGGCCGGTCTGTTTATCGGCACCGGTCCGTGCATTTTGTTCATTCTACGCAGCGACGGCTGGAGTGGGGCACCCACGGAGCGGCAAGAGGTCCACCAAAGAAGCCGATTTTGCAAAGGTGTGCTTATGCCAGATATTCCCCGCGATCCGGGTGTGGACAGTTCTCTATCGCTGCTCAGCGAGGGCTATTCGTTCATTCCAAGCCGCTGTCAGCGGCTCGAATCGGACATATTTCAGGTCCGCCTGTTGATGCAGGACACCATATGCATGACCGGCGAGGACGCAGCGAGGCTGTTCTACGACGAGCAGCTGTTTCAGCGACAGCACGCGGCGCCGCGCATGTTGAAAAAGACCCTGTTTGGCCAGGGTGGGGTGCAAGGTCTCGATGGTGCGGACCACCGACACCGCAAGCGGCTGTTCATGTCGCTGCTGAAAGACGATGCCATTGCCGAGCTGGTGCGGTTGAGCGAGACGAATTGGCAGGCCGCCATTTCTACGTGGCAGCGCTGTGATCGCGTCACGCTGCTGCCTGAGGTACAGGCCATTCTTGCTCGCTCGGTATGTGAGTGGGCTGGCGTACCGCTCGCTGCAGGGGAGCTGCAGCTGCGGCGTGATCAACTGGCAGCCATGATCGACGGTGCGGGCGGCGTTGGTGCTCGTCACTGGCGCGCGCGCAAGGCACGTAAAGAGGCGGAAGGCTGGATGGTTGACCTGCTCAGACAGGTGCGCGCCGGGGAACTGGTTATTGACGAGGCTCGGGCGTTGGCGGTGGTTGCTCGGCATGTCGAACCGGACGGGCAGGTTCTGGACGAAAAGGTCGCTGCAGTGGAAATGCTCAATCTGCTGCGCCCGACTGTAGCGGTGGCACGCTTCGTTATCTATGCGGCGCTGGAATTGCTGGCGCATCCGCAGTGGCGTCAGCGATTGCAGCGGGAAGACGCCGCGCTGGAGCCCTTTGCCCAGGAGGTTCGTCGGCTTCATGCATTCTTTCCGTTCACCGCCGCGCGTGTACGGGAGGATTTCGAATGGAAGGGCTATCGCTTTCCTAAAGGCACGCGGGTGTTGCTGGATCTGTACGGCACCAATCGAGACGCGCGGCTCTGGGAGCAGCCCGAGCAGTTCCACCCCGAGCGCTTCGCCGCATGGGATGGCGGGGCTTTCAACTTCATTACCCAGGGTGGGGGCGATGCCGCGACGGGGCATCGTTGCCCAGGCGAGCCTCTGGCAATCGCGTTGCTGGTGAGTGCTCTACGCATGCTGACGCGCCGGATGAGCTATGCGGTGCCTGCGCAGGATTTGCGCATGCACGAGTCACGAATGCCTGCGCAACCGGAAAGCCTGTTGATCATCACTGGTGTCACCCCCCAGCAGCCGAACCCGTAAGCCAGCCGCGGTCAAAGGTGCGAGGAGCGATCCGTGGCGGCCGCTCTGATTTCTATCCAATGCTCGATGAGTTCGCGCAGCTGGGACATCTCGACAGGTTTGGACATATGCCCGTCCATTCCGGCATCGCGGGCGCGCTCGCGATGCTCGCTGAGAATATGTGCGGTAAGTGCCACCACCGGCGTCCGTGGACGGCGTTCGGACGCTTCCCAGACACGTAGTCGCGCGGTTGCCTCGAAGCCATCCAGGACCGGCATTTCGCAATCCATCAGCACCAGATCGTAGGGTTGCGCCTTGATTGCCGCAAGCGCCTCCTCACCGTTGCTGGCGGTATCCGGCTTGAGGTTGAGCTTGTTCAGCATGCCACGGATGACTTTGGTGGAAATGCTGTTGTCTTCGGCCACCAGAATGCGGAAGTCGTCCGGCACCGAAAGCGATGTGCTGAATTGGGTGCTGGTGGGTTGTACAGCCGCGCGGGTACTGCGCCGAGCGAGTTCATCCGCCAAGGTGGTTTTCAGCGTATATCCGGCAACGGGTTTGGCCAGGATGCGTTTGATTCCGGCGTTGCGTGCGATGATCTTGCTCGGCGCATTGCTCATGCCGGTCAGCATGATCAGCAGTACGTCATGGTTGAGGCTGAAGTCCTCCTTGATCCTGCTGGCGAGCTGCATGCCGGTCATCCCCGGCATGTCTTGGTCGAGTAAGACAACGTCGAAATATTCATGCAAATGTGCCTTGGTGCGGAGCAGGGCGAGCGCTTCCTTACCTGATGCCACGGCACTGACATCAAGCCCCCAGCTACTGCATTGCTGGCTGAGTACTTTACGGCAGGTGTCGTTGTCGTCCACCACTAGCAAACGCGCCCCTCGCAGGGGAACATCGAGATCATTGTTGGGTTGCTCCGAAATATCGGCCCCCAACGGCAGGCTTATCCATAAGATGTTGCCGGTAATGCCGCCGGTCTGGATGCCGAATTCACCATCCATCAGATGAATCAGCTGTCGCGCAATGATCAATCCGAGGCGGCCGCCATGGCGGGTTGCGGCTAGGAAGTCGCGGCTGTCCAGCGCGGCGTTGAGTAGCGCATCGCGTTCCTGCGCTTCCAGTGGGCGCCCACTGTCTTGAATGGTGATACGCAACCGTGGCTGCGCCTCGGTATCGTCCACCGCAGCGATCAACAGCACCTCGCCTTCTTCGGTCTGCTTGAAAGCGTTATCGAGCAGATTCAGCAATGTTTGGCGCAGACGGGTCGGGTCGCCTGCGACGACATGCGGCATTTGTGGCTGGATAAAACTGATCAGCTCGACTTTCTGCTGTTCGGCCTTGGCGCGGAAGATACTCAGGCAATCTTCGATCAGCGCGTTGAGGTCGAACTGAACATCGTCGAGCTCGACCTGCCCGGATTCCAGTTTGGAAATATCGAGGATTTCGTTGATCAGGTTGAGCAGCTCGTTGCCGGAGCTGTGAATGGTTTGCACGTAGTCACGTTGCTTGGCTGACAGCGAGGTGCTGAGCAAGAGCTCACTCATCCCCAAGACGCCATTCATGGGTGTGCGAATTTCATGGCTGATCTTCGCCAGAAAGTCTGCCTTGGTCCGTAGCTCGGCGCTGGTGACTGCTTCGGCGGTATGCAGGGTACGGCTGTCAGCTTGAATCTGGCGCTGCCGCTCGAGCAGGGCAAAGCTGAGGATCAACCCCGAGCAGGTGGCCATGCTGAATACCAAGCCGGTCAGCCAGTCGGGATCGAGCTGGTTGAGGCCAAGCAGGGTTGGCAGAACGAAGACAAAGCCGGCATCGAACAGCAGTATGCCGGCGACAAGCAGCCGGGCCGGATCGTAGTTCTGTCGCCAGTACCGGACCGCCACCGCCGTAACGCTGACGGCGGCAACCAGCACCATGGTGTAGATCAACCAGCTGAACCAGAGCTGACCGGTAAGCAATATCGTTGCTGCCAGTGCGGTGACGGCGCCCAGTTGCAGCGCGAGCAACCAGCTGACCCAGGTTTTTCTGCGATGGTGAAAGAAACCGAAGGTGAAGGCCAGCAATGAAATGCAGGCCAGCAACGCCGACATGTCGGCTATCAACGGTTGGCTGTAGATGAGTTTCGGCGACCACACCGCCAGCATGCCGAGGTTCGCCACGGCGCAGCTAAGCAGCGCGCCATGCAGCAAGGCGAGCCATACATGGCTGTAGCTGAGGGTGTAGGCGAAGCGCAGCAGATTGTAGATCGTCAATAGTGCCAGAGCACCGAACAGCGCCCCGAAGAGATAAGCGGGGCGGGCCTGCTCTACGAGGCCAAGCTCGTCGACGGTCTGGAACCAGGCCACGATCGGGTGTGACGATTGTAAGCGGATGTAGGCTTCGCGAGGTGCTCCGTCGTTGGGCAGAGAAAACAGGTAAGCACGGGCAGGCAGCGGGCGAGACTCCAGCGGTCTTAGATCGCCGGTCTCTACATGGCGCTCGAGCTTGCCATCACGTAGCAGATAGAAATCGACATACTGCACGCGAGGGGCAAATATTCGCAGCCAATTCGGTTGGCTGAGGGCCGGTAGGCTCACTTGCAGCCAGATGGCGTTGTCATTCGCCGGGGCAGAATAGGAGAGCTTGTCGATACGTTGAAACAGGCTGCGCTGATCCAATACTTCATTGAGGCTGAGCAGGCCGGACTGGTCGACGAGCAATCGCCAGTTGGGTTGTGTCGCTTGTGTAGCGAGAGCGGGTTGCGCTGGAACGGAGGGTGATACTGAGGTAGCGGCAAATGCGGGCAAAGCGCTCAGCGCAGCCAGCAATAGACTGAAGGCAAAAGCAATGGCGACCCAAAGTCGACGCACGATTGAAGTCCCTTCATCTGTGTGACGGCCGATTATAGCCGAGACAACCGGACGCTGTAATGTGCGCGGCGGCCTCTTTACATCGGCCGTCGCGCACGTTCCCATGATATTTGCGCTCAGCTTTCGCCTTGCTCGCGGGCGATTGCACGATAGCCTATGTCGTGGCGATAGAAATGACCGTCCCACTCGATGCGAGCAGCCAGGGCGTAGGCATTCTGCTGAGCAGCGGAAACCGTTTCGCCCATCGCCGTAGCACAGAGCACTCGGCCGCCGGACGCGGTGATCTCGCCACCTTTAAGAGCGGTGCCAGCATGGAAGACCTTGCCTTCCAGCTTTGCGGCAGCCTCCAACCCGCGAATCGGTGCACCCTTAGCGTAGTCGTTCGGGTAGCCGCCGGCGGCCAGTACCACGCCGAGGCTGGGGCGCTGATCCCATTGCGCTTCGACCTTGTCCAGCGCCTTAGCCAGCGCTGCCTCGATCAGCAATATCAGGCTGGACTGCAGTCGCAGCATGATCGGCTGGGTTTCCGGGTCGCCGAAACGGCAATTGAACTCGATGACCTTGGGTGCACCGCTCCGGTCGATCATCAGGCCGGCGTAAAGAAAGCCTGTGTAAACGTTGCCCTCGGCAGCCATGCCTTTGACGGTCGGCCAGATGACCTCGTCCATGACGCGTTGGTGCACCTCGGCGGTGACCACAGGTGCAGGCGAATAGGCGCCCATGCCGCCAGTATTCGGACCGGTATCGCCATCACCGACGCGCTTGTGATCCTGGCTGGTAGCCATCGGCAGGACGTTCTGGCCGTCGACCATGACGATGAAGCTGGCTTCTTCGCCGTCGAGAAATTCTTCGATGACCACCCGCGCGCCGGCATCGCCGAAAGCATTGCCGGACAGCATGTCGCGCACGGCTTCCTCGGCTTCAACCAGGGTCATGGCGACAATCACGCCCTTGCCTGCCGCCAGGCCGTCGGCCTTGATTACGATCGGCGCGCCTTTTTCGTTGAGGTAGGCCAGGGCCGGCTCGACTTCGGTGAAGTTCTGGTAGTCAGCGGTGGGGATCGCGTGGCGGGCGAGGAAGTCCTTGGTGAAGGCCTTGGAGCCTTCCAGTTGTGCGGCAGCGGCAGTCGGGCCAAAGCAATCGAGGCCGCGCGCACGGAACAAATCGACCACACCTTTGACCAGCGGCGCCTCGGGCCCGACGATGGTCAGTTGCACGTTCTGCTCGGCGAAGTCCGCCAGCTGCTCGATGGCCAGCACATCGATGGCGACGTTCTCACACTTGGCTTCGGTGGCTGTACCGGCGTTGCCGGGGGCAACGAAAACCTTCTCGACCCGTGGATCCTGCGCGACCTTCCAAGCCAGGGCGTGTTCACGCCCGCCGCTACCGATGATCAAAACATTCATAAGTCTCTCCTGCGTAGAAAGCTACAGGCCACAGGCCACGGGCTGCAGGCAAGAGCGGATGTGCGTTCGCCTGCAGCCTGCGGCCTGTAGCCTGTAGCCTGTAGCCCTGTCAGTGCCTGAAATGGCGCATGCCCGTGAATACCATGGCGATCCCGGCTTCGTCGGCGGCGGCAATCACCTCGGCGTCACGCATCGAACCGCCAGGCTGGATCACTGCCGTGATGCCGGCTTTGGCGGCGTTGTCGATACCGTCGCGGAAGGGGAAGAAGGCGTCGCTCGCCATCACCGCGCCCGGCACTGGCAGCCCGGCATGCTCAGCCTTGATCGCAGCGATGCGGGCAGAGTTGACCCGGCTCATCTGGCCGGCACCGACGCCGACGGTCTGACGGTTCTTGGCGTAGACAATCGCGTTGGATTTGACGAACTTGGCCACTTTCCAGGCAAAGATCAGATCGTGGATTTCCTGCTCGGTCGGCGCGCGCTGCGTGACGACCTTGAGGTCGGCTTCGGTGATCATCCCGACATCGCGGCTCTGCACCAGCAGCCCGCCATTTACACGCTTGAAATCCCAACCCGGCGCACGCTCGGCCGGCCATTGGCCGCACTCGAGCAGGCGCACATTGGCCTTGGCGGCAACGGCTTCGCGGGCTTCGGCAGAAATGTTGGGGGCAATGATCACTTCGACGAACTGGCGCTCGACGATGGCTTTGGCAGTTTCACCATCCAGTTCGCGGTTGAACGCGATGATGCCGCCGAATGCCGACTCGCTGTCGGTGGCGTAGGCCAATTCATAGGCCTGGCGGATACCGCCTTCGTTGTCCGGCACCACCGCGACGCCGCATGGATTGGCGTGCTTGACGATGACGCAGGCCGGCTTGACGAAGCTCTTCACACATTCCAGCGCGGCGTCGGTATCGGCAACGTTGTTGAAAGAGAGTTCCTTGCCCTGCAGCTGGCGAGCGGTGGCGACGCAGGCTTCGTCGGCGGTTTCGACGTAGAACGCCGCTATCTGGTGCGGATTCTCACCGTAGCGCATGTCCTGCGCCTTGACGAACTGGGTGGTGAAGGTGCGCGGCAGCAGGCTGCGGCCCTCGGTGGAAAGGCTCTCAGAGGTCTGGTCGACGGTACCCAGATAGTTGGCGATCATGCCGTCGTAGGAAGCGGTGTGCTCGAAGGCCTTGAGGGCCAGGTCGAAACGCTGCGCATAGGTCAGGCCACCGTCCTGCAGATTCTCGATGACACTGGCATAGTCATCGGCATTGACCACAATGGCGACGTCCTTGTGATTCTTCGCCGCGCTACGGACCATGGTCGGGCCGCCGATATCGATGTTCTCGATCGCATCTGGCAGTGTGCAGCCGGGTTTGGCGACGGTGGCGGCGAAGGGATAGAGATTGACTGCGACCAGGTCGATAGGGTTGATGCCGTGTTCTGCCATGACCGCCCCGTCGAGATCGCGACGTCCGAGAATGCCGCCATGGATCTTCGGATGCAGGGTTTTCACCCGACCGTCCATCATCTCCGGGAAGCCGGTGTAATCGGCGACTTCGACCGTGGCGATGTCGTTTTCACGCAGCAACTTGAACGTACCGCCAGTGGACAGGATCTCAACGCCGAGGGCGACGAGTGCGCGAGCGAATTCAACGACGCCGGTCTTATCGGACACACTGATCAGCGCACGGCGGACGGGGAGGCGGAGGGTTTGGTCGGTCATATTGGTTCCAACGAGGATAGATAACGCTGGAGGCTGGAGGCCGGACGAGGGTGTCGCTTGTTCGTCCAGCTTCCAGCTTCCAGCCTTGAGCCTCCAGCGGCTTTTAGGCTTTTTAAAGAAGATCGTACTGCTTGAGTTTTTTGCGCAGAGTGCCGCGATTCAGGCCCAGCAGTTCGGACGCCTTGGTCTGGTTGCCCTTGACGTAATTCATCACGGTTTCCAGTAGCGGCGCCTCCACTTCGGAAAGCACCAGGTTGTAAACGTCCGTGACGTCTGCGCCTTCGAGGTGGGCAAAATAGTTGTGCAACGCCTTCTCCACACTGCCGCGCAGGGTCTGGCCTGCCTCGCTTGGTGTGTTGAGGTGCTGCTTGAGGTTTACATTGTCGCTCACGGATGTTGTTCCAGTTACCAATGTTTCGTTCAACAGCGTCATGCAGCCACCCCTTTTCCATCCCCCAAGTCAGGGCTTGTTCGGCGTTCGGCGAAGAACGCTCGAACACTGGCGCATTGCGCATCCCTGTCTTCCAAACCGTTGAACCGGGCGCGGTATTCGCGCGCGCCGGGAAGTGTTGCGAGATACCAGCTGACGTGCTTGCGCGCGATGCGTACACCCATGACGTCGCCATAGAAGGCGTGCAGCGCGCTCAAGTGTTCAAGCAGAATGCCTTCGACTTCGGTCAAGTCAGGCGGAGCCAGCAGCCGGCCGGTCGCGAGATAGTGATCGATCTCGCGAAAGATCCAAGGCCTGCCCTGGGCCGCCCGACCGATCAGCAATGCGTCGGCACCCGTTGCCTTCAATACCTGACTTGCCTTCAATGGTGTGTCGATATCCCCATTGGCAAATACCGGTATCGATACTGCCTGCTTGATCGCAGCGATAGTGTCGTACTCGGCGTCGCCCGTATAAAGGTCAGCCCGCGTACGACCATGCACGGCCAATGCCGCGATTCCAGACTGTTCGGCGATCTTCGCCACCGTGAGTCCATTCCTGTTTTGCCTGTCCCAGCCGGTACGGATTTTCAAAGTCACCGGAACGCTCACCGCGCCTACTACGGCCTCAAGTATCTCGGCGACCAGCAGTTCGTCCTTCATCAGCGCCGACCCGGCGGCCTTGTTGCAGACCTTCTTCGCCGGGCAGCCCATATTGATATCGATGATCTGCGCGCCCAGTTCGACGTTGCGCATAGCCGCCTCGGCCAGCATCTGCGGATCGCCTCCGGCGATCTGCACGGAGCGTGGTTCAGGGTCCCCGTCATGCAGGAGGCGCAGGCGCGACTTGCGGCTGTTCCACAGGCGTACATCGCTGGTGACCATTTCCGAGACCACCAGGCCCGCGCCGAGGCGCCGGCATAACTGACGGAACGGCTGATCGGTCACGCCGGCCATGGGCGCGAGGATCAATCGATTCGGAAGAGTATAAGGACCGATGCGTACCGCTGACATGAAGATTCCCTGCCTGGAGCCTGCTTGTTAGGTCGATCGGGACAGCAAAAAAGGGTGTGCATAATACCCGCTCCGGATGACGGGTTAAAGGTTGTTTTGAACAAATTCTGAACAGCCTCAAGCTTATAACCAACGGCTGGATTGGCACGCCGATGCGACCGGCGGTGCTCGCCTTCGCGGCGGTGCGGGCGCTGGAGAGATTACTCGGGGGAGCGGAAACTCAAGCTGTAATTAACCGCCTTAGCGCCTGGATCGAGAATGTCCAGAGCGATGTGGATGGGGATTTGCGATGGCATTTCCCGCTGTCCGGCAAGCTCTCCGGAAAGGTACTCGCCAGGTTTGAAGGTGCGGCTCGCCAGCGTCTGGCGGTTGATGTCGGCGAAGCGGACTTCCAGCAGCGGGAACGGCTGTGTGAAGGGTGCGCGGTTATAGATGATCGCATCGACCACCAGCGCACCAGCGAAGTCGGGATGGCTGCGCACCACTAGGTTGCTGCTCCTGATCTGGCTGATATCGACCTTTGGCGGTAGCTCGCAATTCAGGGATGGGCAGAGCTTCGCGAGCCAAGGGCGGTATTCGTCCTGCCGCGCGAGTTCGTCGAAGTTGTGCGCCACATATTGCCCGCCCAGTGCCAGCAGGGCGATCAGGTTAAGCGCACCCCAACCCAGCCAGCGGCCCCAGGGTCGGCGTCGGGCCTCCCAGTCGAGTTGCAAGGGCTCATCATCCAGTTCGAATAATGGGTCGTCGCCCCGGCGCGCCTGGCTGGATTGGCTGCGTTGGGGGCCTGATGCGGCGCCGGCTGCAGGTTCGGTTTGAGGCAGCTCATCGTCTGGCTCTTCGGTGATGCCAATGGATGGCTCGACGCGTTCCCGTGAATTCTGCAGGTCCAGATGCTCGGTCAGAGCTCCACGGGGACTCGTGAGCGGACTTGGCGGTGCGGGGCGCTCGCGCGTAACGGGGGTGAAATGCAGTTCCGTAGAGTTTTTATCCGGCTCGGCAGGGAAAGGCTGTTCCACCGTCATCGCTGTTCTGGGCGTCGGGGTTGTTGCCTTATCGCCTTCCGCATTCAGCAGTTGCTCAGCCCAGGCCTCGTCATCGGCGGTCGGCTGATCGTAAGCGTAGGGTCGAAGGCTTTCGCTGGGCTGCGGCTCCAGTTCGAGAAACTCGCGCGACAACTCCAGCTCCTGTCGCTCGAGCTTTGCCAGTTCCTCGTCCAGATCAAGGCTGTCCAGATCGAGATCGTCGTGGATCCACAGTGTGTTGTCTTCAGCCTGTGGCTTTGCTGGTGGTTGTGGACGAGGCTGTGCCGGTTCGCTAATGGGAAATGCTGTCGACGCAGCTGTATCGACAGCAATGTTTTGCGCCAGATCGTCCTCATGCAAATGGCGGGCTGCATTGAACACATCCATGCACGCGCCGCAGCGCACTACGCCATGGGCGGCGGCGAGCTGGGCGCGGCTGACGCGGAAGCTGGTGCGGCAATGCGGGCACTGAGTGACGAAATTGGTCATGCGCGAGTCCGGCGGAAATGCCGGCTAGTCTAGCGCATGCGCACTAATGAGCGGCAGTGGCGACTCGCGGAGACAACGCGACGTTGATGTCGCGTTCCGGAACATCGAACGATCGCGTGGTTCAGGGCCTTCGAATACCGGTGATTCGCACCCAACCCTCCCTGTCTGCAGTGGGGTCAAGATCGAATTGCTCGGCGTAGGCGGCGCGGACTTCTTCGGCCTGTTCGGCAAGAATCCCGGACAGAGCCAGGCGTCCACCGGGTTTGACCCGCTCGGTGATCTGCGGCGCCAGCGCCACCAGTGGGCCGGCAAGGATGTTGGCTACCACGACGTCGGCCTGACCATCGGGTAGTTGTTCGGGCAGGTACAGTGGGAATCGCGCCGGGTCGATGCCGTTGCGCCCGGCATTGTCGCGTGATGCTTCGATGGCCTGGATATCGATATCGGTACCGATCGCTTTCTCGGCGCCTAGGAGCAGTGCGGCAATGGCGAGGATTCCTGAGCCACAACCAAAATCGAGCACCTGCATGCCGGTCAATCGTTGCCCATCCAGCCATTCCAGGCATAGCGCGGTAGTGGGGTGGGTGCCCGTACCGAAGGCGAGGCCGGGGTCGAGCAGCAGGTTCACCGCTTTTGGTTCGGGAGCAGCGTGCCAGCTAGGCACGATCCATAGGCGTTGACCAAAGCGCATCGGGTGGAAGTTGTCCATCCAGCTACGTTCCCAGTCTTGGTCCTCGATGCGCTCTAATTGATACTCGGGCAGTTCGCCGCCGGTCAGTAGTTGCAGATGCGCGAGCAAATTGCTTTCGTCGACGTCGGCTTCGAACAGTGCCAGCAGATGGGTGTGCGACCACAGCGGCGTGGTGCCAAGGTCCGGCTCGAATATGGGCTGGTCCTCGGCATCCATGAAGGTCACCGATACCGCACCCACGCCCAGCAGCGCATCTTCTAGGGTTTGCGCCTGTTCTGGAGCGATAGCGAGACGAAGTTGTAACCAGGACATAAAAACCTCGTTAAAAACGGCTGAAGGCTGGAAGCTGAACGAGACGGCGGCGATACCCGCTTTTCGTTCGACTTCCAGCCTTCAGCGCTTCTATCGTTTTCTAATGGTGTCAGTGCTTATCCATACCCAGCTTCTTTTCCAGGTAATGGATATTCACACCGCCCTTGCAGAAACCTTCGTCGCGAACCAAGTCCCGGTGCAGCGGGATGTTGGTCTTGATGCCATCGACGACGATTTCGTCCAGCGCATTGCGCATGCGCACCATGGCTTCTTCACGCGTGGCGCCGTAGGTGATCAGCTTGCCGATCAGCGAGTCGTAGTTCGGTGGTACCGAATAACCGCTATACAGGTGCGAATCGACGCGTACGCCGTTGCCGCCCGGTGCATGGAAATGCTTGACCTTGCCTGGGCTGGGCAGGAAATTCGACGGGTCTTCGGCGTTGATACGGCACTCCAGCGAGTGACCGCGAATGACTACATCTTCCTGCTTGATCGACAGCTTGTTGCCGGCAGCGATGCTGAGCATCTCCTTGACGATATCCACGCCAGTCACCATTTCCGTCACCGGATGTTCCACCTGCACGCGGGTGTTCATCTCGATGAAATAGAAGCGACCGTCTTCGTAAAGGAACTCGAAAGTGCCGGCGCCACGGTAACCGATCTCGACGCAGGCGTCGGTGCAGCGCTTGAGCACTTCGGCACGCGCTTTTTCATCGATATAAGGAGCTGGTGCTTCTTCCAGGACTTTCTGGTGACGGCGCTGCAACGAACAGTCTCGATCACCCAGGTGAATCGCGTTGCCCTGGCCATCAGATAGCACCTGGACTTCCACGTGACGTGGATTGCCGAGGAACTTTTCCAGATAGACCATCGGGTTGCCGAACGCCGCGCCAGCCTCAGTGCGGGTCAGCTTGGCCGACTTGATCAGGTCTTCTTCCTGGTGGACCACGCGCATGCCGCGACCACCACCGCCACCGGCGGCCTTGATGATCACTGGATAGCCGACTTCACGGGCGATGCGCAGGGCTTCGGTCTCGTCTTCTGGAAGCGGGCCGTCGGAACCGGGCACCACGGGCACGCCTGCTTTGATCATTGCATTCTTGGCCGAGACCTTGTCGCCCATCAGGCGAATGGTTTCGGCTTTCGGTCCAACGAAGGCAAAGCCGGATTTTTCCACCTGTTCGGCGAAGTCGGCGTTTTCGGCAAGGAAGCCGTAGCCCGGGTGAATCGCCGTGGCCCCGGTCACTTCCGCTGCGGCGATGATCGCCGGGATGTGCAGGTAGGAGTTGGTCGCAAGGGCCGGGCCGATGCAGACCGACTCGTCTGCCAGGGCCAGATGCATAAGTTCCCGGTCGGCGGTTGAATGCACCGCGACGGTCTTGATTCCCAGCTCTTTGCAGGCTCGCAATATCCGCAGGGCGATTTCACCGCGGTTGGCGATTAGTACTTTTTCCAACATCGCTGGCTCTCCGCGGTTCAAACGATGGTGAACAGCGGCTGGTCGTATTCGACCGGCTGACCATTCTCCACCAGGATGGATTCGATGGTGCCGCTGGTTTCGGCCTCGATGTGGTTCATCATCTTCATGGCTTCGACGATGCAGAGGATGTCGCCTTTCTTGACGCTCTGGCCGACTTCAACGAAGTTGGCCGATTCCGGCGAGGAAGCGCGATAGAAGGTGCCGACCATCGGCGAGCGAACCACGGTGCCGTTGAGCTTAGGCTGTGCCGGGGTAGCATCGGCGGCGGGCGCTGCAGCGGCCGGAGCGGCTGCCGGTGCGGGCATCGGCGCCTGGGCATAGTAGGGTTGCTGCATCGCCACCTGCTTACTGTGGCGGCTGATACGTACGGACTCTTCGCCCTCGTGAATTTCCAGTTCGTCGATACCGGACTCTTCCAGCAGTTCGATCAGCTTTTTGACTTTGCGAATATCCATGAAGCGGTGACTCCCAAGTAAGTTCAAAGGGCATTGCTGCTCGCTTCTTCGAGGTCGGGCACGTTTGCCGTGCGCGGTCCTGTCAGGAAGCAGCGAGTTGTTCCAAGGCAGCCTCCAATGCCAGGCGGTAGCCGCTGGCGCCAAGGCCGCAGATCACCCCTACCGCAACATCGGAAAAATAGGAGTGATGGCGGAAAGGTTCACGTTTGTGCACGTTTGAAAGGTGCACTTCGATGAATGGGATGCTCACTGCCAGCAGCGCGTCACGTAACGCGACGCTCGTATGCGTGAAGGCGGCAGGATTGATCAGAATGAAGTCCACACCTTCGCTACGCGCAGCATGGATTCGCTCGATGAGTTCGTACTCGGCATTGGATTGCAGATGCAACAGGTGATGACCGGCATCGCGGGCCCGCTGCTCGAGGTCCTGGTTGATCTGCGCCAGCGTAACCGCGCCGTAGACGCCGGGTTCGCGGGTGCCGAGCATATTCAGATTCGGGCCGTGAAGGACCAGAAACGTCGCCATGAGTATTCCTTGTTGTTCTGTCCGCACAGCACCATCAGCGGCGTTATGCAGCGGGGGAAAACTATGCACGAAGGGGGGGCTGACTGTCCAGTCATGTCCCGATCGGCGTAAATGGCCGCATTATGGCTGGAGATTGCGGCAAGGAGCTTTTCTACAGAGACGCGTCGGCGCGGTTCATCCGTTCAGCGAACTGGCTCGCGTTGATTTCACCGACGACGCGTACGTCTTCCATTTCCCGGCCGGTGCGATCGAAGAACAGAATCGCGGGCGGACCGAAGAGTTTGTAGCGGTCGAGCAATGCGCGTTGTTCCGGGTTGCTGTCGGTGATATCGAAGCGGATCAGGCGGTAGTCAACGAGGCGTGACGCGATTTCCGGGGCGGCAAACACCTCGCGTTCGATCACCTTGCAGCTGATGCACCAGTCGGCATACCAGTCGAGCATCAGCGGCTGTCCGGCCGCGCGGGCCGCGGCAAGCTGGGCGTCGAGCTCCGCCGGGGTGGAGACGGTGTGCCAGCTGTCGGCCGCGATCGTGCCGGCCCCCGCACCGAGCGCCGCGCGTGGCAGCGGACGCAGCGGATCGGAGCCGCCTTGCAGCGCGCCGATCCATGCTGCCAGTGCGTAGACCAGCAGTGCCAGGCCAAGCAGCTGTGCGAGCTTCTGTCGCGGCGTCTTGGAGGTGAATTCGAGCGTTCCGAGAAACAGCGCTGTGCCGGCTGCCAACAAGCCCCATAGCGCCAAGGCCAGCGATCCTGGCAATACACGCTCAAGCATCCATACCGCAACCGCTAGCAGGAGCACACCGAAGGCATTACGTACAGAAACCATCCAGGTGCCACTCTTAGGCAGTAGCGCGCCGCCGCCCGTGGCAAACAGAATCAGCGGCGCGCCCATGCCCAGACCCAGAGCGAAAAGCTTCAGGCCGCCGCCCAGTGCATCGCCGCTGGCGCTGATGTAGAGCAGCGCGCCGGCCAGCGGAGCGGATACACAAGGCGAGACCAGCAGGCTGGACAAGATGCCCAGTAGCGCGGCGCCCATGAACGAACCACCTTTTGCATTCCCCGCCAGGCGATCGAGACGACTATTCAATGCCTGTGGCAGGCGCAACTCGAAGAGGCCGAACATGGCCAGGGCAAAAGCCACGAAGAACAGTGCGAAGGGCACCAGAATCCAAGGCGATTGAAGGCGTGCCTGCAAATTCAGCTCGGCGCCGAACACGCCCATCAGTGCGCCCAGCAGGGCGAAGCCGCCGGCCATTGGCAATACGTAGGCGAGCGACAAGAGGAAGCTACGCATGCCTCCGGTCTGCCCACGCAGTACCACGCCGGAGAGGATCGGCAGCATTGGCAACACGCAAGGCGTGAAGGTCAGACCTAGTCCGGCTAGAAAGAACAGCGCGACCGAGCGCCATGATAATGCGCCGCTATCGCTGTCAGCGCTGGCGGCATCGGAATTTGAAGCGGCGGGGGCTGGCGTGCCGCCGATATCCAGCGACTCCGTTTCCGGCGGATAACACAGGCCTTTGTCGGCACAACCCTGGTAAGTGACCTGGAGCTTGAACGGTCGGTTGTCGGGTTTTTGCACCGGCAGCTCGACGTCTAGCACCCCGTAGTACACCTCGACCTCGCCGAAATAATCGTCGGTCTTCTGCTTGCCTGCAGGCAGAGTCGCTTCGCCG
The DNA here is from genome assembly GCF_982611455.1 of Stutzerimonas sp. Lineage (NCBI taxonomy): Bacteria > Pseudomonadati > Pseudomonadota > Gammaproteobacteria > Pseudomonadales > Pseudomonadaceae > Stutzerimonas > Stutzerimonas sp. The sequence goes on along the minus strand of NZ_CEXBBO010000004.1, from coordinate 17,821 downwards.
ATGACCACACCCGTGTCGCTGGCCTTGAACTCAAATCGGTGTCGGTAGAGGTAATAACCTTCCGCGGCGATGAAGCGCAGTTTGATCTGCTCGGGCGCCGCACCTATCAGGCTCAGGCGGAACGCTTCGCGTACCGGAAGAAAGTCTGCGCTGTTGTTCAGCCCGCCCAAGGTGGCGCTGGGACGACTATCGAACAGGCCGGCGGTGGCAGGCAGGGCGAACAGCAGGATCAGCAGACTCAGCAAACGGCGCATGGTCATCTCACAGATAGCAGTGGCGGCATGATACCCAAGGTGGCGAATCGTCGCCCGGGCGCAACGTCGCACTAGCGCGCGTTCTGTAACCAGATTATGCCGTCGTGTTCGACAATGGTTAGCGCACGCAACGCCTGGCCAGCGCAGGGGCCGGCAACGCATTCGCCGCTATCGATCAGAAACAGCGCGCCATGTGTGGCGCACTGGATGAGGCTACCACTGCTGTCGAGAAACTGGTCGGGCTGCCACTCCAGTGGAATCCCGCGATGCGGGCAGCGATTTTCGTAGACATATAGGGCGCCGTCCTTGCGCACGGCAAGCAGGCGTTGATCATTTATATCCAGGCCCTTGCTCTGGCCTTCCGCGACGTCGCTCGCGGCGCACAATCGGATCATGTTGCCCTCCACTGTCGAACCGGGATTATCGCTTAGGCGATCTCGTTTGGTGCAGGGGCTGTATGGATTAGTGCTGGCGAACCCGTGGGATGGCTTTTATTCTTCGCGTCGACTTCCGACTCCAACTTCCCGACTGGCGACGCTATTGATGAGCCCTGCGCTATCCGCACGCCCTTTGTTCCTTTCGCTGAGCCTGTTGGGGCTGCTTGCCTTCTGGCTATCGCTGGCATTGGGGCCGGTCAGTCTGTCATTCGACGAAACCCTGGATGCCATGCTTCGCGTGCTTGGCATTCCGCTTGCGGGTGAGGGCGTCGGACAGGCCGAGCTCATCGTCGGGCAAATACGTTTGCCGCGCGCTTTGCTCGGGGTGGCCGTTGGCGCGGTACTCGCGTTGTCCGGCGTCGCCATGCAAGGGCTGTTTCGTAATCCACTGGCGGACCCGGGATTGATCGGAGTCTCCAGTGGTGCTGCGCTGGGTGCTGCCGTGGCCATTGTCGGCGGTGAGCTGGTGGGTGGTATCTCGCCGTTACTGGAGCCCTATCTGCTGTCGCTGAGCGCTTTCATCGGCGGCCTCGGCGTCACCGCGCTGGTGTATCGTCTCGGGCGTCGCGATGGGCGCACGCATGTCGCCACGATGCTGCTAGCCGGCATTGCGCTGACTGCCCTGGCTGGCGCGGCGATCGGGCTTTTTACCTACTTTGCCGATGACGCCACGCTGCGCACTTTGACGTTCTGGAACCTGGGCAGCCTCAACGGTGCCAGCTATGCACGGCTTTGGCCGCTTCTGCTGGTGACGGTGGCGGTCGCGTTCTGGTTGCCGCGGCGAGCCCAAGCGCTGAATGCACTGTTGCTTGGCGAGTCCGAGGCGCGTCATTTGGGATTCGAGGTCGAGCGGCTCAAGCGCGAGCTGGTGTTCTGCACGGCGCTGGGCGTCGGCGCGGCAGTGGCAGCAGCCGGCATGATCGGCTTCGTCGGGTTGGTAGTCCCTCATCTGATGCGCCTGGTGGTCGGGCCCGATCACCGCTTATTGCTGCCGGCTTCGGCGATGGCGGGCGGCAGTCTGCTACTGCTGGCTGATCTGCTGGCGCGGCTCATGCTCGCGCCCGTCGAGCTGCCGATCGGTATCGTTACCGCTTTGCTAGGCGCCCCCTTCTTTCTATACCTGTTGCTGCGAGGGCGCCGCTGATGCTCCAAGCCCAGGGGATTTCGGTGCGCCGCGGTGCCACGACGGTGCTCCACGGCATTGATCTCCAACTGGCGCCTGGCGAGGTGTTGGGTGTGCTGGGGCCCAACGGTGCCGGCAAAAGCACCTTGCTCGGGGCGCTGAGTGGCGAGCTGGCGGTCGCTACCGGACAGGTATTGCTGCGTCAAAAACCGCTGCACGCCTGGGATGGCCCTGAGCGCGCGCGCTGTTTGGCGGTGCTGCCGCAGAGTTCGAGCCTGAGCTTTGGATTCCTGGTGGAGGACGTCGTCGGCCTCGGTCGATTGCCCCATGCCAGCGGCTGGGAGCTCGATAGCCAGATCGTTGCCGCCGCATTGCACGCTGCGGACGCGCAGCATCTGGCCCGGCGTAGCTACCTGACGCTGTCCGGCGGCGAGCAACAGCGCGTGCATTTGGCGAGAGTGCTGGCGCAACTATGGCCGGGAGGCACGGGTCAGGTGCTGCTGCTCGACGAGCCCACCGCCATGCTCGACCCGGCGCACCAACACGGCATTCTGCAGTCTGTAGGGCGCTTTGCCGAGCAGGGCGGCGCGGTGCTGGTGATCCTGCACGATTTGAATCTTGCCGCGCGTTATTGTGATCGCCTGTTGCTGCTCGCCGACGGCCGTGCCCGGTTAAGCGGTACGCCGGAACAGGTACTGCGTGCCGAACCGCTGAAGTCCGTATTCGGCCTCGAGGTGCTGATCCAGCAGCACCCAGAGCGTGGTCACCCGCTTGTCATCGCCCGCTGAGGAGTGCTGATGCGATTCCTGTTGCCCGTCGCTGTGATCCTGCTCACTGCGTGCCAATCGATGCAGCCGTTGCCGGCTTGGCAGGGCCCCGAGAACCGAGATCATCTGGATCTGGGTCAGATCGTTGATCTGCGTAGCGGCGAGCGGCTTTCGCCGCAACAGCTATTAGATGAGCTGGCCGATGCCGATCGAGTCCTGGTTGGCGAACGCCATGACAATCCTGACCATCACGCCCTGCAGCGCTGGCTGCTTCAAGCGTTGGCACAACGGCGCGAGCAGGGCAGCGTGTTATTGGAAATGCTCAACCCTGATCAGCAGGAAGAGGTTGCGCGCGTACAGAGCTCGATTGCGCAAGGGCAGCGGCCAGCGGACCTGCCAGCGGCGTTGGGATGGCAAAGCGGTTGGAAGTGGGAGCTGTACGCGCCACTAGTCGAGTACGCTCTGACACAGTCTTATCCGCTACTGCAGGCGAACCTTGATCGTGCGGAAATATCAGCCATCTACCGCAACAAGCCGCAGCTGACCGGCATCGCCGCTGCGACACGTGTGCAGGCGGCATTGCTGGAACAGATCCGCGTCTCTCATTGCGACATGCTGCCCGAAGCGCAGCTGCCGGCAATGCTTGCCGTGCAGCAGCAACGTGACCGCCGAATGGCTCAGCAACTGGACGCAGCGCCGAAGCCCGCATTATTGCTGGCCGGCGCCTTTCATGTTCGGCGTGACCTCGGGGTGACTTTGCATCTCAAGCGCGGAGGAGCGTCCGACGCACGTGTATTGATGCTTGCCGAGGCCGGGGAAACGGTGGGGGCGAAACAAGCCGATTTCGTCTGGTTTACACCGGCCCAGCCGCGGCAGGACTCTTGTGGTCCACTTCGCGAAAAGGCCAGAAACCGGAAGTAAGATGAGTACGGAGCCGCTTTTGTCAGGCAAAAAAAGACCCGGCAAGAGCCGGGTCAAAACCGTGATTAGCCTGATGAGGAGATAACCTGAAAGTCCGACTGCCTGGCCTTCCAGCTTACCGACTGATCTCGCGACCAGTGGTGCTAATAATAACAATTCTCATTTCATAGTCAACAGCTGTCGGAAATAAAACTTTCTGACCGCATTTGTGCTCGATCCGAACTCAAGCGGTGAGCGGCAACCGCAGCTGGGTAACTTCCTTGTTCAGTAGGTCGATGCGTCTGGCCATGCTCTCTATCAGGCTGTGGGCAATTTTCGGGTTGCTCTGCATCAGACTGAGAAACTGATCCTTAGGTATCACCATGACGGTACAAGCCGCGGTGGCGATGACGGTCGCACTGCGCTTCTCACGGGTGAAAACGGCCATCGCGCCGAAAATTTCATCGCGCTGCACGTCGCCGACCTTTTGCCCGTCGACAATCGCTTCTGCGTGCCCTTCGATGATGATGAAGACATTATCTGCATCGTCGCCTTGGCGGATCAGTTCCTCACCGGCCGCGAAGTGCTGGAAACCCGTCGTCGGATGAATCTCGGGCTGCTTCAGCCGAGCGAGCGCGTCGGACAGCAGGGCCGTCTGGCCAATCAGATATTGGGTAAAGAGTTCCTGTCGACGCTGATCCGCATGAATATGTTGGAATACCGCACTGCGCGAGTAGGGGACCAGACGAATCGACTCCTCACTTCGATAACGACAGACCGGCAACTCGATGCCCTGGCGGAGGCCGAGAATGTCGCCTTCCTGCATGTAAAACAGTGGCCTCTCGTCTACCAGCGCGTGCAGTAGCCCGCTCTCGATGACGAACAATTGCTGCTCGGGCAGCTCGCCGCTCAAATCATCGGAACACTTGACTTCGATAGCGGAGCCGGAGGGTGCAAGGCCTTCCAATAGCTGGGCGGGGATCCCTTGCAGGCGGTTGATCAGTCGATCGGCGTAGGCCGGTTGTTCCCCGAGTAGATACATGACGGTAATCCTTGAGCCAGCTTGCAAAGGTTGAGCGATGCGCGCGCTGACAATAAGGCCGCAGGTCTAGGGAGTAAATCGCGCCACGTAGAGGTTGTGAGCTAGCTCTTGTTGCCGCTGTGACAACTATTCAGATGCTGGTTCAGCTCGCTCTTGAGGGTGTCTGGCAGTTCTTTCCAGTTGGTGTCACGTAGAGCTCCTTCAATCGCGTACAGCAACACTCGGGATGCACTGAATCCTCGTGATTTGACCGCCTGATAGGCGCTGACCGCACCGAGCCGGCGCAGATCATCGGCTGTGTGGATGCCTGAGGCATGCAGCCATTGCGCGGATGTCTTGCCCAGGTTCTTCAAGGTAAGCAGCTCGTCGTGCATGATTGGCTCCTATTGGCCTGGATAGCCGGCGAGGATGTGAAGCGGCCAGCGAACTTTACGCTGTCGCTCCGGATAGCCCCACAGCCGCGCGAGCTCGGATTCCAGCTGGGTCACCGGATCTTTGCCGTGAGCTTGCTGCCACTGCCTCACTGCCGACCATGTGCGCAGGTAGCCGAGCAGCTGGGGTAGATTCCAATAAGCCTCGATGGCGAAAACCGGCGGTTCGATGGTTCCGAACGGCATCTGAATGTCGCGATAGCCGGCATCGACGCTGGCACGTCCTTGCGGCCAGTAGCCGCGGAGCGTTTCGCTATGTAGCCGAGCAATGACGGCGTCTACTGTGGGCTCGATACGCAGCAAGCTGTAGCACCACGCGCAGAACAGACCATCCGGGGTGAGCGCTCGCGTCGCTTCTGCAAAGAACGCCGGAGTAGCGAACCAGTGCAGCGCCTGGGCGACCACGATCAGGTCAACCAAGCCATCGCGCAGTGGCAGTTGCTCTGCCCGAGCAACGAAACGTTGTACCGATTGCCAGGCCGTGCCACTGAGCAACTGGTCAGGGCTGGCATCGCAGGCGAGTACAGTGTCGAAGTGGGCTAATAAAGGAAGAGTCGCCTGGCCGCTACCGGCGGCGATGTCGAGCGCGCAGCGGGGTTGCGGGCATTGCGTAGCGAGCCAGCGGAACAGGCTGTCCGGGTAAGTTGGCCGGAACTGGGCGTACGCGTCGGAGCGGATCGAGAAAAGCTGGACGCTATCACCCATGGCGACGATCCGGCGGCAAAAATGGCAGGACGCAGTGGGGCATGGTCAATTTCCGCAGGCAGACCTGCGCAAGTATAGAAGCACCGCCGGGTTCTGCCCGTAGCGGTGCCTGATCGTTGCCCGCCGCATTCGGCGCGACGACGCTAATCTTCGAGTTAGAGCCCGGGAAGCCGCTGGCGAATCGCGCTGACCAAGCTGTCGAGGCTGCCTGCATCGGGCGTATCGACCTGCCGACTGAGCAGTTGTTCGCTTTCGGTCAGCGACTCGCGTGTCGCCTGCTGCGCCTTGACCACCTCCATAGTGGCGTCGGATGGATCGCCGCCTTCGGCCTGTCGTTGTGCAAGCCATTGTTCAATGACTGCGTCGGGAGCCTCGCAGTCGAGGATCAGGAACGGCACGCCGGTGGATTCAGCGACCTGCCAGGCTGCTTGGCGGTGCTGTTGCTTGAGGTAGGTCGCATCGATCACTACCGAGAAGCCTGCGTTCAGTGCCGCCTCGGCCAGCGTATGCAAACGCTGATAAGTGGCTTCGCCAGCTTCGGCACTGTAGATGCCGGCAGCCAGTTCGCCGGATTGTGCTTGCGGCTGTTCGCCGTGCAGCCGCTTGCGTTCGACATCCGAACGCAGCCTGAGCGCACCCAGCGCCTCGACCAGGCGTAGCGCGACTTGGCTTTTGCCCACCGCCGAGACGCCATGGGTGATGGCCAGGAAGCGAGACGGAATCGCACTGTAACTTTCGGCTAGATTGGCGTAGCTGCGGTACTGACGCAGGATGACCCGACGTTGAACGGCGTCCTGTTCCTGATACAGCCGGAACAGATTGACCTTGGCGCGAACCAGCGCGCGATAGGCTTTGTACAGATTGAGTAGATCGAGTGCGGCGTAATCGCCGGTGTATTCCAGCCAGCCGTTGATAAAGCGCCGCGCCTGGCATTTCAGTCCTCGATCTTCCAGATCCATCGCGAGGAATGCTGCGTCGCAGGCGATATCGATCAGACGGAAGGGCTCGTTGAACTCGATGCAATCGAACAGTACCACCTTGTCTTCGATGATCGTGGCGTTGCCCAGGTGCAGATCGCCGTGGCATTCACGGATGAAACCGTGCTGGGAACGCTGCTCCAACAGCGGCTGCAGGCGGGCGATGCTCGTTTCGGTCCAGTCGGCCAACGCATCGAGCTGCTGCACATCGGCCTGCTCTGTCAGCAACGGGCGAATCTGTTCGAAGTTCTGTCGCATCGGCGCGACGATTGCTTCTGCGCTGTTCAGAGCGTGCCCGGCGGCCACTTGGGGAACGCTCAGGTGGAACTGGGCGATCTGCTCGGCCAGGGCGTCGATATGGGCATCGGTCAGTTCGCCGCGAGCTTGCACTTCAGCCATCAGTTGAGTCTGCGGAAACTCGCGCATTTGCAGCATGTACTCGATCGGCTCACCGCTGCCGCCGATCACCGGCACGTCGACGCTGCCGGTGATCGGCAGGACTTGCAAGTACAGGTCAGGCGCCATGCGCTGATTCAGGCGTAGCTCCTCCTCACAGAAATGCTTGCGAGCAGCCAGATCGGTAAAGTTGAGGAAGCCGAAATCCACAGGCTTCTTCATCTTGTAGGCGTAGGTGCCGGTAAGAATCACCCAGGAAATATGGGTTTCGATGATCTTAAAGCCCTCGACCGGGTGAGGGTAAAGGGTCGGATTCTGCAACGCGGCGATCAATGCTTGGCTCACGGTCATTCCTTGTAGGTTGTTGGGTGGATGTGTGAGCACATTGGGACACAGTTCACACAGGCTGAGCGCTCCATTATGTCGTTCCTCGGTAGGCCTGCAAACCGCCAAGAGGCCGTCTTGCGGACAAATCAAAGTGCGTATAATGCGCCGCCATGACTAAAGCACGCTCCCCTCGTTCTCGTTCGAAACGCCGTTTCGGTGGCTCCCGTCCCTGGTTGGGCTGGGTTATCAAACTATCCATTGTGGCTCTGGTGATACTCGCCGGTGTAGCCGTTTACCTCGACGCGGTGGTGCAGGAGAAGTTCTCTGGCAAGCGCTGGACCATTCCGGCAACGGTCTACGCGAGGCCGCTTGAATTGTTCGTCGGGCAGAAGCTCGCCAAGGACGACTTCCTGACTGAGCTTGGTGCGTTGGGTTATCGTCGCGAAAAGACGGTAAGCGGTCCCGGCAGCATTTCGGTGGCTGGCAATGCCGTGGAGATGCATACGCGCGGATTCCGGTTCTATGAGGGCGCCGAAGAGTCGCAGCGCATCAGAGTGCGTTTCTCCGGCGACTTCGTTGCCGGCCTCGCCCGTGCCGATGGCGGCGAAATCCCGGTTGCGCGCCTCGAACCGCTAACGATCGGCGGGCTTTATCCGGTGCATAACGAAGACCGTATTCTCATCAAGCTCGACCAGGCGCCGCCTTATCTAGTGGAAACACTGGTCGCCGTCGAAGACCGGGAGTTCTTCGATCATTTCGGCGTTTCGCCCAAGTCCATCGCACGTGCCGTCTGGGTGAACCTGACCGCCGGCGAGGTTCGCCAGGGCGGCAGCACGCTGACCCAGCAGTTGGTCAAGAACTTCTACCTGACCAACGAGCGCAGCCTCAGCCGAAAGGCCATTGAGGCGATGATGGCGGCTTTACTGGAGTTGCATTACGACAAAGAGGAAATTCTCGAGGCCTACCTCAACGAGGTATTTCTCGGTCAGGATGGCCGCAGAGCCATTCATGGTTTCGGCTTGGCCAGCCAGTATTTCTTTGGCCGGCCGCTAGCCGAACTGAAAGTGCAGCATGTTGCGCTGCTGGTAGGCATGGTCAAGGGGCCGACTTACTACAACCCTCGGCGCCATCCGGAGCGGGCATTGGAGCGTCGCAATCTTATTCTGGACCTGTTAGCCGAGCAGCAAGTTCTGAGCCCTGAGGAAGCAGCAGCGGCGCGGAACGCACCGCTTGGCGTGACACAGCGGGGCAGTCTTGCCGACAGCTCGTATCCGGCATTCCTTGACTTGGTCAAGCGCCAGTTGCGTGAGGATTACCGCGAGGAAGACTTGACGGAAGAGGGTCTGCGGGTCTTTACCAGCTTCGATCCGATTCTGCAGCTCAAGGCCGAGAAGTCGATGAGCGAGACGCTGAAGCGCCTCGGCAAAGCGGCGGAAAAGGTCGAAGGGGCGATGCTGGTTACCAACCCCGAGACCGGCGAGATTCAAGCGATGCTCGGCGGCCGGCAGCCAGGCTTCGCTGGTTTCAACCGTGCATTGGATGCGTCCAGGCCCATCGGCTCACTGATCAAGCCGGCTATTTATCTCGCCGCTTTGGAGAAGCCCAGTCAGTACACCCTGACCAGTCTCTTGGAAGACGAAGCGTTTTCAGTCAAGGGTGCCGATGGGCAAGTATGGAAGCCGCAGAACTATGGGCGTACCGCTCATGGAACCGTGTATCTCTATCAGGCATTGGCTCATTCCTACAATCTGTCCACGGCTCGCCTTGGCCTTGATTTGGGTGTGCCTCACGTGCTGAAAACACTTGAACGATTGGGTGTTTCACCAGAGTGGCCAGCTTATCCCTCGATGCTGTTGGGGGCTGGCGGGTTGCGGCCTATCGAGGTGGCGGATATGTATCAGACACTCGCCAATGGTGGTTTCAATACACCGCTTCGAGCCATTCGCAGTGTCGTCGCTGCCGACGGCGAGCCGCTCAGTCGATACCCCTTCAAGATTCAACAGCGTTTCGATGCCGGAGCTATCTATCTGACTCAATACGCCATGCAGCGCACCATGCTCGAAGGCACAGGACGCTCGGCCTACAATTACCTGCCAAAGTCATTAGCGTTGGCAGGTAAGACTGGCACCACCAATGATTCACGCGATAGCTGGTTCGCCGGGTTCAGTCAGGACTTGCTGGCTGTGGTTTGGCTGGGTCGTGATGATAATGGCAAGACTTCGCTGACCGGGGCCACCGGAGCATTGCAGGTTTGGGCGGATTTCATGCGTCGTGCCGATCCGCTGCCGTTGCAATCGCCAATGCCGGACAATGTCGAGATGGTCTGGGTGGATGCGCAGACCGGGCAGGGTACGTTGGAGAATTGCCCTGACGCCGTGCAGATTCCCTATATTCGCGGCAGCGAGCCTGCGCTGGGTTCTGGTTGCGGAATTCGTGCGCCGGCTGAATCAGTCATGGACTGGGTTCGCGGCTGGTTGCCCTAAGACGGTAGCAGTTGAATGGAATTTTAAGAGGTTCGAATATTGAACAAGCAATGGATAACGGTTCTGGCGGCCGCTGCGCTGGTGCAGGGCTGTGCGACGGTTGAGCGGGGCGCGATACCTGTCGTCGATTCGGGAGCGCCGGTTTCCGAAGAAGTGTCGGCGCGGCAATCTTCTCGCACCGCCAGCTCGCCTGCGCCGACGACGCGTCCGTCGCCCGCGGCGTCTGGTGTGATGGTCATGGTGCCGCAGCAGAATGCTGAACCCTTGCAAACTTTCGCTGCGCCGGACGTCACCTTCTCCGGCTCTTCAGGCCCGGTTTCCGATGCGCCTGGACAGTGGACCCCGCCGGTGCAACCGACGCCAGGCTCGACGCCGCGCCAGCCGATGCCCAGTGGTATCCCTTCCAGCAGTGGAACGCTATCCGCGGACGAGCAGCTTGACGGACCGGTGCTGGCGCTATTGACCACGGCTCAGCAGCAACAGGGTGGAGGTGACCTGAACGGTGCGGCGTCCAGCCTTGAGCGTGCCCAGCGTATTGCGCCGCGCGAGCCGCAGGTGCTGTACCGCCTGGCTCAGGTGCGCCTTGCTCAGGGGGATACGGTGCAGGCTGAACAGCTGTCTCGGCGGGGCTTGAGCTATGCCAGTGACCGTCCGGCGTTGCAGGCGAGTCTGTGGGAGTTGATCGCGCAGGCACGCGAGCAGCAGGGTAACGCCGCAGGCGCCGCGCAGGCTCGTGAACGAGCGAAGGTCTCGATGTGATGGGTCAACGCGTTCCGAAACTGGCCGAACAGCTATTGCTGATAGAGCGAGAGCTGCGTTTGCTTGGCGTATGGGCATCATCGCCACCGGATCCGCAGGCTTTGGCCAGTCAAGAGCCGTTCTGCGTCGATACCTTGTCGTTCGATCAATGGTTACAGTGGATATTCTTGCCGAGAATGAAGTTCATTCTGGAACGTGGTGAGGCACTGCCGGCCGTTTCGGGGGTTTTGCCGATGGCGGAAATGGTCTATCAGGATCGACCGCAGCAAGTAGCCGGTCTGCTCAAGGCGCTGGAGACGTTCGATGTGCTGATCAGCCGCGGCGACGCATGATGCGCGTCAGTCCGCGAAACTGACTTTGTGTCCGATACGCATCAGTTACACGTGTCGGCGATTTTCTGTTTGGTTTCGCCGATGCGCGTTTGGCGTTCCTCTTCGTTCAGGCGCCGCATTTCTCCTTCTTTTTCCACGCGCACTCGTGGATTGTTCTGCAGTTGTGCCAGATTGGTTCGTAGTGCTGTGCAGTAGCGCTGGCGTTCTGCTTCCTGCTCGGCCACCTGCTGCTTTACCTTGCGATCAATGCTGCGCTGCTCGGATCCGTCCGTCGGTTCGGGCTCGACCGACTCCGTCGCGATAGGTTTGGGTGGCGGCGTGGCGGTGTTGAGTACCTCGGCGGACTGACCTTGCGGCGGTTGTGCGCCGAAGTGGGTGACCCCTTGTGCATCCACCCATTTATAAACCTGACTGGCCATGACACTGCTGCTCAACGCAAGCAACAGCCCGCCCGCGAAAATCGTCAAACGCATGCTAATCCCTTCTGTGGGTGCAAAACCAAGCCGGTACTATACGCAAAAGCCGTTTGCCTTCATTCTGCGCTGGATCACAGCTGAAAACAGTTGAAGGACAACAGCAGACTTGACTTGGCTGGGTCTAATCCGAACAATTCCATGCTTGCTGTTCTGAGAGGCCGTCGCAAGCGCGCCTTTTCAGTCAATCATGAGGTGCACACCCGCGCCGACTGTAACACCCGCAACGCGTTACCTCGCGCTGGGAGGAACGCCCCGCAACACTTTAGGGGTTTTCCTAATACTTGCTAATCAGCAGCTGACGTAGTCGGCGACCACCGTCGCTCATGCGCTGCCTGGCAGTAAACCTATTTCTGGCCGGCCCGACGCGGAGCGGCTATCTGGCGTTTTAGAGGTGAACAACGTGGAACTTTTATCCGGCGCTGAAATGGTCGTCCGCTTCTTGCGCGACGAGGGCGTTAAGTACATCTACGGGTATCCGGGCGGCGCCTTGCTGCACATCTACGATGCGCTGTTCAAGGAAAAGGAAGTGACGCACATCCTCGTACGTCACGAGCAAGCCGCTACTCACATGGCTGACGGTTACGCCCGCGCCACCGGCAAGGCCGGTGTCGTGCTGGTGACGTCTGGCCCTGGTGCGACCAACGCGATCACTGGCATTGCCACCGCTTATATGGATTCGATTCCAATGGTGGTGATCTCTGGCCAGGTGGCCAGCAACATGGTCGGCACCGATGCCTTCCAGGAAACCGACATGATCGGTATCTCCCGGCCCATCGTGAAACACAGCTTCATGATCAAGCATCCTTCGGAAATCCCCGAAGTGATGAAAAAAGCGTTCTATCTCGCTGAATCTGGCCGCCCTGGACCGGTTGTCATCGATATCCCGAAGGATATGACCAACCCGGCCGAAAAATTCGAATACGTTTACCCGAAGAAAGCCAAACTGCGCTCTTACAGTCCGGCGCTGCGCGGTCATTCTGGACAGATCCGCAAGGCGGCGGAGTTGCTGCTGTCAGCCAAGCGGCCAATCATCTATGCCGGTGGCGGCGTGGTCATGGGCGGCGCCTCGGCGCAGCTGACCGAGCTGGCGAAGATGCTCAACCTGCCAGTGACCAACACCTTGATGGGGCTTGGTTGCTATCCGGGCAGCGACCGTCAGTTCGTCGGCATGCTCGGTATGCACGGCAGCTATACCGCTAATTTGGCAATGCATCACTCCGATACGATTCTCGCGGTCGGCGCGCGTTTCGATGATCGCGTGATCAACGGTGCGACCAAGTTCTGCCCGAACGCAAAGATCATTCATATCGATATCGATCCGGCGTCCATCTCCAAGACGATCAAAGCTGATATACCGATCGTAGGTCCGGTGGACAGCGTGCTCACCGAGATGGTTGCCATCGTCAAGGAAATCGGCCAGGCGCCGAACGCCGAGACCGTCGCCAGCTGGTGGAAGCAGATCGAGGAATGGCGTGGAAGCCGTGGCCTGTTCCCGTATGACAAGGGTGACGGCGTTATCATCAAGCCGCAGGCGGTTATCGAAACGCTATGCGAGGTAACCAAGGGCGACGCTTATGTGGCCTCGGATGTTGGTCAGCATCAGATGTTCGCGTCTCAGTACTATAGGTTCGACAAGCCTAACCGCTGGCTCAATTCTGGCGGTCTGGGCACCATGGGCTTCGGTTTCCCGGCGGCCATGGGGGCAAAGTTGAATTTCCCAGAGGCTGACGTTGCCTGTGTTACTGGCGAAGGCAGCATCCAGATGAATATTCAGGAATTGTCGACCTGCCTGCAGTACGACCTTCCGGTGAAAATCATCAACCTCAACAATGGTGCGCTGGGCATGGTCCGCCAGTGGCAGGACATGATGTATAGCAGCCGCTACTCGCACTCTTATATGGAATCGCTGCCGGACTTCGTCAAGCTGGTCGAAGCTTATGGGCATGTAGGTATGCGCATCACTGACCTGAAGGATCTCAAGCCGAAGATGGAAGAGGCCTTCGCCATGAAGGACCGGCTCGTGTTCCTTGATATCGCCGTTGATACCAGCGAGCACGTTTATCCAATGCAGATCAAAGATGGTGCCATGCGTGACATGTGGCTCAGCAAGACGGAGCGGACCTGATCATGAGACACATCATTTCTCTGCTGATGGAAAACGAGCCAGGTGCGTTGTCCCGCGTGGTTGGCCTGTTCTCGCAGCGCAACTACAACATCGAGAGTCTCACCGTTGCGCCGACCGAAGATCCGACCCTGTCGCGACTGACCTTGACCACCGTGGGCCACGAAGAGGTAATCGAGCAGATCACCAAGAATCTCAACAAGCTGATCGAGGTGGTCAAGCTGGTGGATCTGTCTGAAAGCGCGCATATCGAGCGCGAACTGATGCTCATCAAGGTGAAGGCTACCGGCGCGCAGCGTGCCGAGGTCAAACGCACTACCGATATTTTTCGTGGACAGATCGTCGACGTGACATCAAACGTTTACACCATCCAGTTGGCCGGTACGACCGACAAGCTGGACAGTTTCATCCAGGCCATCGGTACCACATCGATTCTGGAGGTCGTGCGCAGCGGCGTCACCGGGATTTCCCGCGGCGACAAAGTGCTGAGCATCTAACTCGTTTTATCGAATGGCCCGAACGGCCAGTAACAGGGGTAATTCAATGAAAGTTTTCTACGACAAAGATTGTGACCTTTCCATCATCCAGGGTAAGAAGGTCGCGATCATTGGGTATGGCTCGCAGGGCCATGCGCATGCCTGCAACCTGAAAGATTCCGGTGTCGACGTGACTGTCGGCCTGCGTGCTGGCTCCTCGTCAGTTGCCAAGGCCGAGGCCCATGGTCTTAAAGTCGACAATGTTGCAACTGCAGTTGCTGCGGCTGATGTGGTGATGATCCTCACGCCTGACGAATTCCAGGGCCGTCTGTACCGTGACGAGATCGAGCCGAACCTGAAAAAAGGCGCCACGCTGGCCTTCGCTCATGGTTTCTCGATCCATTACAACCAGGTCGTGCCCCGTGCTGATCTGGACGTGATCATGATCGCGCCGAAGGCGCCAGGTCATACAGTGCGCTCCGAGTTCGTCAAGGGCGGTGGTATTCCCGACCTGATCGCGATTTACCAGGATGCGTCCGGCAATGCCAAGAACGTTGCCCTGTCTTATGCCTCGGGTGTTGGTGGTGGCCGCACCGGTATCATCGAAACCACTTTCAAGGACGAAACCGAAACCGACCTGTTCGGTGAGCAGGCCGTTCTGTGTGGTGGTTGCGTCGAGCTGGTCAAGGCTGGTTTCGAAACGCTGGTTGAAGCTGGCTATGCGCCAGAAATGGCCTATTTCGAGTGCCTGCACGAGCTGAAGCTCATCGTGGATCTGATGTTCGAAGGCGGTATCGCCAACATGAACTACTCGATCTCCAACAACGCCGAATACGGCGAGTACGTCACCGGTCCGGAAGTGATCAACGCCGAGTCCCGTGCCGCAATGCGCAATGCGCTGAAGCGCATCCAGGACGGCGAGTACGCCAAGATGTTCATCACCGAAGGCGCAGCCAACTATCCGTCGATGACAGCCTATCGCCGCAACAACGCTGCCCATGGCATCGAAGTAGTCGGTGAAAAGTTGCGCTCCATGATGCCGTGGATCTCTGCCAACAAGATTGTCGACAAGAGTAAGAACTGATACTGGTTCTGCTTGAAAAGAACGCGGCCTAGGCCGCGTTTTTTCGTTATGCCTGTGGGGCATCTGATATAAACCGATGCTGGCGCCCAGGTGAACCCGTTGTGCCAGGGTCTGTCGAAATTATTCAAACCTGCTGTAAGGTGAATTTGCATGAGTGAGCATCCCGAAGAGCCGAACAAGCCAGCCGAGCCGGAAAGCCTGCTGCCCATCGACGAGCACGTCGAAGAAATCCAGGATTCCGAGGGTCGTAAAGTTCGCCACCGTGGTATCTACCTGCTCCCAAACCTTTTTACCACCGCCAATCTGTTCGCCGGTTTCTTCTGCATAATTGCCGCAATCAACGGTAATTTTTATGTCGCTGCCGCCACGGTATTCGTGGCGATGGTATTGGACAGCCTCGACGGGCGAGTGGCGCGGCTGACCAATACCCAGAGCGCGTTCGGTGCCGAATACGATTCGCTGTCCGATATGGTTGCCTTTGGCCTGGCGCCCGCCGTGTTGGCATACGAATGGGCGCTGTCCGGCTTGGGTAACGTAGGGCTGACCGTGGCGTTCATTTATGTCGCCTGTGCTGCGTTGCGTCTTGCGCGTTTCAACACCCAGATCGGTAAGGTCGACAAGCGTTGGTTTATAGGTCTGGCTAGTCCTGCGGCGGCTGGTGTAGTTGCCGGTTCGGTGTGGGCGGTCTGGGCGCTGGACGAGCCGGGCATTCGAGGCGTGGATCTCCCCTTTGCGGTGGTAATGCTGTTTGCACTGCTAGTGGCGGCAGCAGGTTTGTTGATGGTCAGCAACATCAAGTACTACAGCTTCAAGGATCTCGATCTCAAAGGTCGGGTGCCATTCGTTGCGATCCTTGTAGTGGTCTTGGTTTTCGCCGTAGTGTTCAGCGATCCTCCTCGCATTCTGCTTTTAATCTTCCTTGCCTATGCCGTTTCAGGCCCCGTGCAGTTTTTGATGCGTCGCCGCAAGCGTGTTTAAAGTTGATTTCTACAGTGATCCGCTGTCTATTGGAGGGCCCAGGCCTTAGGCAGCGGAGCTCCTCTCATGCTTATAAAAATCCCCCGTCGCAGCGATTGCCGTGAATCAGAGGTAATTCCCGAAGCGCTTTATCTGAATCGTCGACAGCTGTTGCAGGGAGCTGCGCTGTCTTTTGCCTCCACGGGCCTTCCGTTGGTGGCACATGCGGACAATGGGCGTTACGAGGGCGTAGATGCCGCTGATGCCCCTGGGTGGTTTGATGACAAGCTCAATCAAGCGCGATGGGAGGCCTCTGTTGCTGAGGGTGAAGCTGTCACGCCTTACCGCGATGCGACTCACTACAATAATTTCTACGAATTCGGCCCGGATAAGGGGGATCCGGCAGCTCATGCACCCAGGCTCGTGACCGACCCTTGGACCGTCGTGGTCGATGGTGAGGTGACGAATCCGGGACGCTACTCGGTCGAGGATCTGTTTGCTCCTACCCGGCTCGAGGAGCGCATCTATCGCTTGCGCTGTGTCGAGGCGTGGTCGATGGTCATCCCATGGCTGGGCTTTCCGCTGGCTGACCTGATTCGCCGCCTGGAGCCAACCTCCAGTGCGAAATACGTCCGTTTCGAGACGCTGGCTCGACCCGAGCAGATGCCTGGCATGCGTACCGGGTTTTCCCTTATCGACTGGCCCTATGTCGAAGGGCTGAGAATGGACGAGGCGATGCACCCGCTAAGCCTGATGGTTGTTGGCATGTACGGTCGCATCCTTCCAAACCAGAATGGGGCGCCCCTTCGGCTGATTGTCCCGTGGAAGTACGGTTTCAAGAGCATCAAATCCATTGTGCGCATCAGTTTCGTTCGTGAACAGCCGGCAACGACCTGGCAGACAATGGCGCCTCAGGAATATGGCTTCTATGCCAATGTCAATCCGGACGTCTCCCATCCTCGGTGGTCCCAGGCGAGAGAGCGTCGGCTGCCTGGCAGTCTGTTCAGTCCCAACGTTAGAGAGACGCTTCCATTCAATGGTTACGCCGATGAAGTTTCGAGCCTGTACGCCGGCATGGATCTGAGCAAGGACTATTGATGCGGTACCCATGGTGGAGGCTGTTTCTTTTCCTGGCAGTAGCAAGTGTCCCCTGCTACTGGATGTATTTGGGGGCTATCGCCGCGTTAGGTCCTGATCCTGGCAAGGTGTTGGTGGATAACTTGGGTCAGGGCGCTTTGGTCTTGCTGCTGTGCTCACTTTCGATGACGCCTTTGCAAAGACTCACAGCTTGGGCAGGATGGATCGCTTTCCGCCGCCAGTTTGGGCTTTGGTCTTTCAGCTATGCGGTGATGCATCTCACGGCTTATCTTTATTTCTTGCTAGGGCTCGATTTCACCGGTTTCACGGAAGAACTTGTTGATCGCCCATATATAGCGGTAGGTGCGATCGCGCTGCTTGGATTGCTTGCCCTTGCCGCTACGTCTACCCGTTGGAGCATGCGTAAGCTGGGCAAGCGCTGGAAGAAGCTGCATCGAATTGTTTATCCAGTGCTTCTGATTGTGCTGCTGCACATGTTGTGGGTCGTGCGAGCCGATGCTGGACGGTGGGCGCTCTACGCCACGATAGCGGCTGCGTTGCTATTGGTGCGACTGCCATTCATAGAAAGAAAGCTCGCCAGCCGTGGTAGGGCGAGCGCGGCTCGTTGATTGAAAAAGCTGAAAACAACCGTTGACGTGATGTTCTGAGTGCTTATAATGCGCACCTTCTCCGGCG
>NZ_CEXBBO010000003.1:90666-225061 GCF_982611455.1 Stutzerimonas sp. | reverse complement strand
CCAACAGCCAACAGCCAACAGCCAACAGCCAACAGCCAACAGCCAACAGCCAACAGCCAACTTTAGCTTTCCGGCAACGGTGCCAACAGCGCCTCGATATCGCTCTGCTCCAGCTGCCAGCCGCCGTGGCTGCTTGAATCCAGCACGCCTGCGGCCAGTTCGGCTTTGTGCTTCTGCAGTTGCTGAATTTTTTCCTCCACGGTGGCGCGGGCGATCAGTTTGTAGACGAATACGGGCTTGTCCTGGCCGATGCGGTGGGCGCGGTCGGTGGCCTGGTTTTCCGCTGCCGGGTTCCACCAGGGGTCGTAGTGAATGACGGTGTCGGCGGCGGTCAGGTTGAGTCCGGTGCCGCCCGCCTTCAGGCTGATCAGAAACAGCGGTACTTCGCCGTTCTGGAAACGCCGCACCGGCGTGCGTCGATCTTTGGTGTCACCGGTAATTTGCACGTAGTCGATGGTGCGGCTACGTAGCTCGTCCTCGATGAGCGCGAGCATAGAGGTGAATTGCGAGAACAGCAGAACTCGGCGACCCTCGGCCAACAGCTCCACGAGCATTTCCATCAGGCTGTCGAGCTTGCCGGAGCTGCTACCGCGAGGCGGCCGGGCCGCCTCGCCTTTGACCAGGCGCAGATCGCAGCAGACCTGACGCAGCTTGAGCAAGGCGTCGAGAATTACGATCTGGCTGCGCGCCAGACCCTTGCGGTCGATCTCTTCGCGAATTTTGCTGTCCATCGCCAGCCGCACGGTTTCATAGAGGTCGCGTTGTGCGGGGCTCAGTTCGACCCAATGCAGGATCTCGTTCTTGGGTGGCAACTCGCGGGCCACCTGTTCCTTGCGCCGGCGCAGCAGGAAGGGCTTGATCCGGGCAGTGAGATGCTGCAGTCGATCGGTGTCGCCGTTCTTCTCGATAGGCTTGCGGTAATCGCGGTTGAAGCTTTTGGCATCGCCCAGCCAGCCGGGCATGAGGAAGTGGAACAGCGACCATAGTTCGCCCAGATGATTTTCCAGCGGCGTGCCGGTGAGGCACAGGCGCTGGCGGGCGACGAGGCGATGAGCGGCCTGCGCGGCCTTGCTGCTGGCGTTTTTGATGTTCTGCGCTTCGTCGAGCACCAGCACATGCAGCGGCAGCTCGGCGAGCTGATCGATATCTCGTGGCAGCAAGGCGTAGGTGGTGAGAACGAGGTCGTATTCGGTCAGGTGCTGGTAATGCTGCTGACGCGCCGGTCCGTGCAGGGTCAGCACTTTTAACGTCGGGGCGAAGCGGGCCGTCTCGTCCTGCCAGTTGGGTATCAGGCTGGTAGGCATGACCACCAGGCAAGGTCGGTCAAGGCGCCCGGCCTCCTTTTCCAACAGCACGTGGGCAAGGGTTTGCAGCGTCTTGCCCAGACCCATGTCGTCACCGAGGATGCCGCCGACCTCAAGGGTGCGTAGCGTCTGCATCCAGCTCAAACCGTCCAGCTGATACGGGCGCAGCTCGGCTTTCAGGCCGACCGGTGCGGTAACGGCCTGCTGGCGATAGTCGCGCAGGCGTTGGGCGAAGTCGCGCAGATGTTCGCCACCATGCCACTGCAGAGCGAGCGCATCGAGCTGAGCCAGTCGTGCAGCATCGACGCGCTCCAGACGAAGGTTGGCGGCGCTCGGCTGCTCGCGAAGGTATAGCTCGGACAGGGTGGCGAGGATCGGTTTGAGGCGGCCGAAGGGCAGCAGCACTTGCAGCGGTCGGTCATCGCCTTCGCGCCGCTTGTCGAGCTGCACGCGCAAGGTTTCGTCGTCGCTGCGCTGGGCCAGGGCGTGCGCCGAGAGCAGCGCTGGGTTTCGGCGGATCAGGCCGAGCAGGACCGGCAGTAGGCTGATGCGTTCGCCTTCGACGATGATGCCGAGTTCTAGATCAAACCAGCTGCGCTCGGGCGGCTCGTCAACCTCGACGTACCAGGCGTCTACTGGCGTCAGGTCATAGGCGAAGCCGGGCTGCATGACGATCTGCCAGTCTTGCTCACGCAGCTGCGGTAGCTGTTGCTGCGTGAAGTGCAGCCAGGCGGCTTCGTTGGGCAGTTCGAACATTTCTGCCGAATCCTTCGGCAGGGCCTGGCTCTGGCGCAGGGACGGCCGGAAGCCTAGCTGCTGCAGTTGCTGACGTAGCGCCTGCTCTGCGCTGGGTTGGCGGGCCATGCTGAGCACCCGATCGCCTTCGGTTTGGCGCACGCGCTGTTCGGCTTTCGCCTTGCCATGCACGCCTGTGTTGCCGTAGACGAAACTGAGGCCGGCGCGGTGCTGATGCTCGTTGACCATCCGCCCGCTGCTCGGTTGGTAATTGACGGACTGATGGCTACCGAGGATGAGTCGCGCGCTGGGCATCAGGTCATCGACGTGATGTTCTCTTGGCTTGGCTGGCGCCGGAAGCTGCGGGGCGATTTCGTTGAGAGACAGGCTGAACAGCGCCGCTTGGGCAGAAGGGACCGAAGGTGCGGCGAGCAGGTGCCTGGCCAGCGGCATCGGTAAGCCATGGTCGACCCGACCGATTTCGTTGCGTTGTTCGTCGAGGTAGTACAGAGGATCTACAGCGCTGAGCAGTTCGCCTGCGGGCTCGTCCATATCCAGACTGGGCTGAAAGCACCCGTCAGCGCTCTGCGTCCAATTAAACCGGGCCTGCCGTGTCAGATCAGGTTGCAGCGGCGGAAGATTCCAGTCGAGAAAGGCGCGGCCACTTTGCAGTACAAGGCGCAGGGCTTCACCGCCGTTCTCGCCACTGAGCGAGAAGCCATGGCCGGAGGATCGACCAAGCGTCAGCAATGCCGCGATGTGCAAGTCCAGCGGTTGCATGAAGCGCGGCTGGCGAAAGCCGGCTTCGCGCATGCCGTAGTAGGGCTGCCTTTCGCCAATCGAGCCGTCCTTGCGCAGGCGTACCTTGAAGACATCGATATTCACGTCCGGCGTCACCATGTAGTGAAGACACCATTGCTGGTCCCCGAGCGGGGCGTCGCTTAATGCTTGCGGAAGCAGCGACAACCAATGTTCCACCGTGCCCGTAAATCGATCGTTCGGCTGGTCGCCTATGCCTGCTGTCGGGCTCTGGGCCTGCAGTTCGAGATGGTGGATGAGGGCCGCCCCGTGCTTGCAGTTAAAGCCGACCGGGCAGCTGCATATGCAGCTGAGCGCACCATTACCCGAAAGTTGAAGCGACTGCCGGTACTGGTTGCTACCTGAACCGCGGCAGGTTGCTTCTACATACCGTGCGTCCTCGCGCAGAAGCTTTACGCGGCCCTCGAGGGCGTACTGCATGCCTCTGGCGAGCGCGTTCTCAGAAAATGCCAGAGGCCAAGTTGGCGGCAACTCGGTGAAAAAACTACCGGGCATAGCTCAAGACGCCGTCTGCTCGAGTCGGGTGAGTGCAAAACGGCGCATCATCACCCCTTTTCCACAGGCGCCAAGCGTTCAAGTAAGGCTTCAAGCGTATTGAAGCGTTCTTCCGGCCGTTCCATCGGCACCTGGAATTTGAACACCGTGGCGCCTTCGAACTTGTAGCGGTTAGGTTGGCTCTGGATCAGCTTGATCAGCACCATCGGATCGACACTGGTGTCCTGCATGAACTCGATGCGCCCGCCCTGCGGCCCTGCGTCTATCTTGCTGATGCCAAGGCTGGCGGCTTGCAGCTTGAGCAGCGTCAGTCTGACCAGATGCTTGGCCGGCTCCGGTAGCAGGCCGAATCGATCGATCATCTCCACCTGCAATTCGCGCAGGCCGTTTTCGTCGGCGGCGTTGGCGATGCGCTTGTACAAAATCAGTCGTGCATGAACATCCGGCAAATAGTCCTCAGGTATCAACGCCGGCACGCGCAGGTTGATTTCCGGGCCGCCGCCCAGTGGCTGGTCGAGGTTCGGCTGTTCGCCTTTCTGGATGGATTTGACCGCGCGCTCGAGCATTTCCATATAGAGGGTAAAGCCGACCGCCTGAATCTGCCCGCTCTGGCCGTCACCGAGCAGTTCGCCAGCTCCGCGGATTTCCAGGTCGTGGGTCGCCAGGACGAAGCCGGCGCCCAGGTCCTGCGCATTGGCGATGGCTTCCAGGCGCTTTTCCGCATCCGGAGTCATGGCCTTGCGCGGCGGTGTCAGCAAATAGGCGTAAGCCTGGTGGTGACTACGGCCGACGCGACCACGTAACTGGTGCAGCTGGGCCAGGCCGAACTTGTCGGCGCGTTCGATGATGATGGTGTTGGCGCTGGGCACGTCGATGCCGGTCTCGATGATGGTCGAGGCGATCAGTACGTTGAAGCGCTTGTGATAGAAGTCGCCCATCACCTGTTCCAGCTCGCGCTCGCGCATCTGTCCGTGGCCCACGCCGATGCGCGCCTCGGGCACTAGCGCGGCGAGGTCGGCGGCGCATTTCTCGATGGTCTTCACATCGTTGTGCAAGTAGTACACCTGACCGCCACGCAGCAGCTCGCGCAGCAGTGCCTCCTTGATCGTCGGGTTGTTTTGCTCCATGACGAAGGTGCGAACCGACAACCGCCGAGCCGGCGGGGTGGCAATGATGGATAGGTCGCGCATGCCCGCGACCGCCATGTTCAGCGTGCGCGGAATCGGCGTGGCGGTCAGCGTGAGAATGTCCACCTCGCTGCGAAGGGCCTTGAGCTGTTCCTTCTGGCGCACGCCGAAACGGTGTTCCTCATCGATGATGACCAAGCCCAGATTGGTGAACTTCACATCGTCCTGGAGCAGCTTGTGGGTGCCGATGAGGATGTCCACTTTCCCTTCGGCCAGTTCCTGCACCGCGCTCTGGATTTCCTTGGCGGACTTGAAGCGGCTCATCACTTCGACCCGTACGGGCCAGTCGGCGAAGCGGTCGCGAAAACTGTTGTAGTGCTGCTGGGCGAGCAGGGTAGTGGGCACCAGTACGGCGACCTGACGACCGCTGTGTACGGCGATAAAAGCTGCGCGCATCGCCACTTCTGTCTTGCCGAAGCCGACATCGCCGCAAATCAGACGATCCATCGGCTTGGGCGCGAGCATGTCGTTGCGCACGGCTTCGATGGCGGATTGCTGATCAGGCGTCTCCTCGAAGGGGAATCCGGCGCTGAAGGTTTCGTAATCGAGTTGCGGATCGGCAAAGGCGTAACCTTCGCGGGCGGCGCGGCGGGCATAAATGTCCAGCAGCTCGGCGGCTACATCGCGGACTTGCTCTGCGGCCTTGCGCTTGGCCTTCTGCCAAGTTTCCGAGCCCAGCCGGTGCAGTGGCGCTAGTGCGTCGTCGCTGCCGGTGTAGCGGGCGATGAGATGCAGACTGGCGACCGGCACGTAGAGCTTGGCTTCCTCGGCATATTGCAGCTGAAGGAATTCAGCGGCCTGGCCTTCGATTTCCAGCGTTACCAGGCCTTGGTAACGGCCGACACCGTGGTCGATATGTACCACCGGCGCACCTTCGCGCAGCTCGGTGAGGTTCTTGATGACGTTTTCGCCAGCGTCGCGGCCTTTCTCGCGACGCCGACGCTGCATGACGCGTTGGCCGAACAGTGGGCTTTCGGCGATCAGCGCCAGGGCTGGGTCCTGTAGCAACAGCCCGTCGTCCAGCGGGGCGATGGTGATCGCCAGTCGCTCCTGGCTTTCGACGAACTGCGGCCAGCCGGCGACTTCCTGCGGGCGTAATTTCAGCCGTGCCAACAGCTCCAGCAGCACTTCTCGGCGCCCGGCGGATTCAGCGGTGAACAGCACGCGGCCGGGGAATTCGTCGAGGAAACGCCGCAATGCGCCCAGCGGCTCGCTGGCTTTGGCCTCTATGGCCAGTTCGGGGAAGCGGCTGGCCGGGAAACGCTCGCGTCCGATGCCGGTTTCCACATCGTCCTGGCTGGCGACCACGCGCGGCCAGAGCTTCAGATGGGCAAAGCAGTCTTCCACCGGCATGAACAGCTCGGCGGGCGGCAGCAAAGGCCGTTCGGGATCGACGCGGCGTTCTTCGTAGCGGTTGCGCACGTCCTTCCAGAAATGCTCGGCAGCCTGCTCGATGCCAGGCAGGGAGAACACCTGAGTATCTTCAGGAAGGTAGTCGAACAGCGTCGAGGTTTCGTCGAAGAACAGCGGCAGGTAGTACTCGATACCCGCCGGCGTGATCCCGGTGGAGAGATCCTGATAGACCGGGCAGCGGCGGAAGTCCACATCGAAGCGCTCACGGAAACGCGCGCGAAAGCCGGTCACCGACTCCTTCTTCAAGGGAAATTCACGCGCCGGCAGCAGGCGGATCGACTCGACCTTGTCTATCGAGCGCTGGTTTTCCGGATCGAAGGTGCGCAGCGTCTCGATCTCGTCATCGAACAGGTCGATGCGGTAGGGCAGGGTGCTTCCCATCGGAAACAGATCGATCAGCGCGCCGCGCACGGCGAACTCGCCATGCTCATACACCGTGTCGACGCAACGGTAGCCGGCGGCTTCCAGGCGCGTGCGCATCTGTTCGACGTCGAGCTTCTGTCCGACATCCAGCACCAGGCTGGAGCCGAGCAGGAAGCGCTTGGGTGCGAGCCTGTGTAGCGCCGTGGTGATAGGAACTACCAACACGCCGTGAGTCAGCTCAGGCAGTTGATAGAGCGCCGCGATGCGTTGGGAAATGATGTCCTGATGCGGCGAAAAGACGTCGTAAGGCAGTGTTTCCCAGTCGGGGAAATGCAGCACGGGCAGCTCTGGCGCGAAGAAGACTAGTTCTTCCTGCAGGCGCTCGGCGCTCTGGCTGTCGGCGGTAAGAAGAAGCGTGAATCTCTCTGCGTTGCTGGCAGCTTCGGCAATGGCGAGGCTCAGCGCGGCTCCGGGAAGGTTGCCCCAGGTTTGCTTGCCGCTGGCGGCAGGCATGGGCGGAAGGCGCAATACGGACACGAGTGGGCGTGGCTCCGGTCGGTAAAAATGGACCGCCAGGATTGTAACTATCCGCGCGGGACGCTGTCAGTGTTTCCGCTGCATCGATTGCCGACGCTAGGGTGCGTCGGCATAATGTAGCCCCTTTTCTCAGCCCCTACATGTTGGAAGGAACTGCCCGTGACTCAGAAGCCCGACCAGTGTCTTGGTGAATGGATTGATCGAGAAGCCCTCGCCGAAGCGATGATTCCGCTGATTGGTCAGCTGTATCGTAACAACAACGTGGTGACTTCCATCTATGGCCGCGGCCTGATCAATCGATCGGTCATCGCGCTGCTCAAGGCCCATCGCTTTGCTCGCCATCGTCAGGCTGACGAAGCCGAGCTCTGCGTGCACGAGACGCATCAGATACTCACGACCATGAGCGACATGAATCTGGGCGCCGCTTCGGTCGACCTGGGTAAGGTCGTCGCCAAATACAAGGCCGAGGGCAACGGCCGCAACCTCGATCAGTTCGTGCGTGACGAGCTGGCTGAAGTGGCCGGCAAACGCAACACCACCGGCGTACACAAGGGCACCGACGTGGTGCTCTACGGTTTCGGTCGAATTGGTCGTCTACTGGCGCGCATTCTTATCGAGAAGACCGGCGGCGGCGATGGCCTGCGCCTGCGCGCCATCGTAGTGCGCAAGGGCGCCGAGAACGACCTGGTCAAGCGCGCCAGCCTGCTGCGTCGTGATTCGGTACACGGTCCGTTCGAAGGCACCATCCATATCGATGCCGAGAACAACACCATCACCGCCAACGGCAACCTGATCCAAGTGATTTACTCGAACGACCCGGCCTCGGTGGATTACACCCAGTACGGCATCGAGAACGCGTTGCTGGTCGACAACACTGGCAAGTGGCGTGATTCCGAAGGTCTCAGCCAGCATCTGAAGTGCCCGGGCGTCGCGCGCGTGGTGCTGACAGCGCCTGGCAAGGGCGAACTGAAGAACATCGTCCATGGCATTAACCACGGTGAAATCACCGCTGACGACAAAATCGTTTCCGCGGCTTCCTGCACCACTAACGCCATCGTGCCGGTGCTCAAGGCAGTCAACGATCAGTACGGCATCGTCAACGGTCACGTGGAAACCGTGCATTCCTATACCAACGACCAGAACCTGATCGACAACTTCCACAAAGGCAGTCGTCGTGGTCGCAGTGCGGCGCTGAACATGGTGATCACCGAGACCGGTGCTGCCACTGCAGCCGCCAAGGCGCTACCGGTGCTCAAGGGCAAGCTGACCGGCAACGCCATTCGCGTACCGACGCCGAACGTTTCCATGGCCATTCTGAATCTGAATCTGGAGAAGGCCACCACGCGTGAAGAAATCAACGAGTACCTGCGCCAAATGGCGATGCACTCGGATTTGCAGAAGCAAATCGATTTCGTCAACTCGTTGGAGGTTGTATCCAGCGACTTCGTTGGCTCGCGTCACGCTGGCGTGGTGGATGCCGAGGCGACGATCTGCAGTGACAACCGCGTCGTGCTTTATGTCTGGTATGACAATGAGTTCGGCTATAGCTGCCAGGTGGTACGTGTGATGGAAGACATGGCAGGCGTCAATCCGCCAGCCTTCCCACGCTAAGACGTCGGGTGTCGGAAAACGGGAGCTTCGGCTCCCGTTTTTGCATTTTATCCCTAGGCAAATTCTGCCGTTCACAGGGGTCGACGAGTTCAGCGTCAATAGATGGTTGTAGGCGACCGCCGGTCCCGAGTCAAAAATTTGAAAGACCTTGGGTGGTCAGTCATGGGTCGTGGCCTCTATAATCGGGCGGATTTCTACCTGGGCCCGCGGCATAGCGTCGCGCTGATAACTCATCAGTGCGCGTCGTGCAATTCGACTTTGAGCTAAGCCGCCGGGCTCGTAAAAAAGCCTTTTAAATCAGTGGTTAGCGAACCGATGATCAATATAAAACGTGGGCTTGATTTGCCCATTACAGGTGCGCCGGCGCAGCGTATCGAAGCTGGAAGGCCCGTGCGAAGCGTCGCTGTATTAGGGTTCGATTACCCTGACATGAAGCCGACCATGGAAGTTCAGGTCGGCGATCACGTCAAATTGGGGCAGGTTCTGTTTTCCGACAAGAAGACGCCTGGGGTTCATTTCACCGCGCCTGGCGCAGGTGTGGTCAGTGCTATTCATCGTGGCGAGAAACGCGTCCTGCAATCGGTGGTCATTGACCTCGCTGGCACGGATGAGGTGACGTTCAGCCAGTACGGCGCTGCCGAACTGGAAGGGCTCAGCGATGCACAGGTTCGCGAGAACTTGCAGCAATCGGGCCTCTGGACAGCCTTGCGTACTCGCCCCTACAGCAAGGTGCCCGCCGTTGACGCCGTACCCAGCTCCATTTTCGTCACGGCAATCGATACCCATCCGTTAGCAGCCGATCCGGCGGTGATCATTGGCGAGCGTGCCGATGACTTCGAAGCGGGTCTCAAAGTACTCGGTAACCTGGGCAAGCTGTTCCTATGTAAGGCAGACGGCGCTTCGTTGCCAGGCGAGCAGCTCGCCAAGGTAAAGTCTGAAATCTTCTCCGGCCCGCATCCTGCGGGTCTGGCCGGTACGCACATCCATTTCCTCGATCCGGTCAGCGCCAGCAAGAGTGTCTGGAGCATCGGTTATCAGGACGTGATCGCCATCGGCGCGCTATTTACCAGCGGTCGGCTGTCGGTCGAACGCGTGGTTTCGCTTGCCGGTCCGGTGGTGGAAACTCCGCGCCTTGTGCGTACCCGTCTAGGTGCCAGCCTCGACGAGCTGACCGCTGGTGAGTTGCAGCCCGGTGCGAATCGCGTGGTGTCCGGCTCGGTGCTGGGCGGACGCACGGCACATGGGGCTTTCGCCTTCCTCGGTCGTTATCACCAGCAGGTTTCCTGTCTGCGTGAAGGCAAGGAGCGCGAGATGCTGCACTACTTGCGTGCCGGTAGCGACAAACACTCGATCCTCAACATCTACATCTCGAAGCTGATGGGTGGCAAGAAATTCGCTTTCTCCACGTCCACCAACGGCAGCCCTCGCGCCATGGTGCCGGTGGGTAACTATGAAGAGGTCATGCCGCTGGACATCCTGCCGACTCAATTGCTGCGTTCCTTGATCGTCGGTGATACCGAGGTGGCGCAGAAGCTCGGCTGCCTCGAACTGGATGAGGAAGATCTGGCGCTGTGCACCTACGTCTGTGCCGGCAAATATGAATACGGCCCGATCCTGCGGGACAATCTGACCCGCATCGAGAAGGAGGGGTAAGGCATGGGCATTCGCGAATTCCTCGACAAGATTGAGCACAACTTCGAGAAGGGCGGCAAGTACGAGAAGTGGTATGCACTCTACGAAGCCGCGGACACCTTCCTCTATCGTCCCGGCAGCGTGACCAAGACCACCGCTCACGTGCGTGACGGCATCGACCTCAAGCGGATGATGATCACGGTCTGGCTCTGCACCTTTCCGGCGATGTTCTTCGGCATGTGGAACACCGGCTACCAGGCCAACCTGATTTATGCACAAAGTCCTGATCTGCTTGCCGCACAGGAAGGCTGGCGCATGGCACTGATCAGCGCGCTGGCCGGGTTCGATCCGAACAGCCTTTGGGATAACTTCATCCAGGGTGCGGCGTACTTTCTGCCCGTTTACGCGGTGACGTTCATCGTCGGCGGTTTCTGGGAAGTGCTGTTCGCTTCGATCCGCAAGCACGAAGTCAACGAAGGGTTCTTCGTCACTTCGGTGTTGTTCGCCCTGACGCTTCCGCCGAGCATCCCGCTCTGGCAGGTCGCTCTGGGCATCAGCTTCGGTATCGTGATCGGCAAGGAAATCTTCGGCGGCACCGGCAAGAACTTCCTCAACCCAGCCCTTACCGGTCGTGCTTTCCTGTTCTTCGCCTATCCGGCGCAGATGTCGGGTGACGCGGTCTGGACGGCGGTGGATGGCTTTGCCGGTGCTACCGCACTCAGCCTGAGCTTCGCTGGTGGCATGGAAAACGTGATCGCCAGTGGCATCACTTGGATGGACGCTTTCGTTGGCACCATTCACGGCTCGCTCGGTGAAACCAGTACGCTGGCCATCTTCATCGGCGGTGCGGTGTTGCTGATGACCAAGATCGCCTCATGGCGCATCGTTTCGGGCGTGATGCTCGGCATGATCGGGCTGAGCTTCCTGTTCAATCTGATCGGCTCCGACAGCAATCCGATGTTCGCCATGCCCTGGTACTGGCATATGGTGGTGGGTGGTTTCGCCTTCGGCTTGATCTATATGGCCACCGATCCGGTTTCGGCATCCATGACCAACACCGGCAAGTGGGTGTTCGGCATATTCATCGGCGTCATGGTCGTGCTGATCCGTGTCGTCAATCCGGCGTTTCCGGAAGGCATGATGTTGGCGATCCTGTTCGCTAACCTTTGTGCACCGTTGATTGACCACTTTGTCATTCAGGCCAATATCAAGCGGAGGCTGGCACGTAATGTCTAGTCAAAAAGAATCCACTACCCGCACGCTGGTAGTGGCCCTGCTGGTCTGCCTGGTCTGCTCGGTATTCGTCGCCGGCGCGGCCGTGGCTCTGCGCCCGACGCAGCTGGAGAACCGTCAGCTGGATAAGCAGCGCAGCATTCTGGCGATCGCCGGCCTGGGTGAGGCGGGCATGTCTGCCAAGCAGGTCAAGACCCTGTACGGTGAGCGTATCGTTGCCAAGCTGGTCGATTTGCAAACCGGGAAATTCAGCGATGAGTTCGATCCGAATAGCTTCGATCCCCTGGTTGCAGCCAAGGACCCCAAGCTTTCGCAAGCGCTCCCAAGTGAAGAGGACATCGCCTCGATCAAGCGTCGTGAGCGGTACAGCGTCGTGTATATCGTCGAGGAAAATGGCGAGCTCGAGACGCTGATCGTCCCGGTTCGTGGTTACGGGCTGTGGTCCACTCTGTATGGCTTCATGGCCCTCAAGGGTGATCTCAATACCGTCGAAGGGCTAGGCTTCTATCAGCATGGCGAGACCCCGGGTCTTGGCGGCGAGGTAGATAATCCGAAGTGGCGCAGCCAGTGGCAGGGCAAGGAGCTGTTCAACGAGGATGGCGAGTTGGCCATTCAGGTAGTCAAGGGTGGTGTCGATCCGCAAAGCCCGCGGGCCGATCACCAAGTCGATGCCCTGGCCGGTGCGACGCTGACTAGCAATGGTGTGAACAACCTGTTGCACTTCTGGCTGGGCGAAGACGGCTTCGGTCCATTTATCGCTAACCTGCGCGCTGGGGAGGCTTGATCATGTCGCAACCTACTATTAAGGAAGTCCTGTTCAATCCGGTCTTCAACAACAACCCCATCGGCCTGCAGATCCTCGGCATCTGTTCGGCACTGGCGGTTACCTCGAACCTGAAAACCGCCTTGGTGATGTCCATTGCGCTGACATTGGTCACTGCCTTCTCGAGCATGTTCATTTCGATGATACGGAGCAAGATCCCCGGCTCGATCCGCATGATCGTGCAGATGGTGATCATCGCCTCGCTGGTAATCGTGGTGGACCAGTTGCTCAAGGCGTATGCATTTACGCTGTCCAAGCAGTTGTCGGTGTTTGTCGGTTTGATCATCACCAACTGCATCGTTATGGGACGAGCCGAAGCCTTCGCCATGCAAAACCCGCCGGTGCTGTCGTTCTTCGATGGTATCGGTAATGGTCTCGGCTACAGCGCCATGCTGATCGTGCTCGGCATCATCCGCGAGCTGTTCGGTGCCGGTAAGCTGATGGGCTATACCATCATCCCGGTGGTTAACGATGGTGGCTGGTACCAGCCCAACGGTTTGCTGTTACTTCCTCCGTCAGCCTTCTTCCTGATTGGTCTGATCATCTGGGGTATCCGTACCTGGAAGAAGGAGCAGGTCGAGAAGCCTTCCTTCAAGATGGCGCCGCAAGTCTCGAATAAGGAGGCTTACTAATGGAGCATTACATCAGCCTCTTCGTCCGCGCTGTGTTCATCGAGAACATGGCTCTGGCGTTCTTTCTCGGCATGTGTACCTTCATCGCGATCTCGAAGAAGGTGGAGACGGCGATCGGCCTGGGTATCGCGGTTATCGTGGTGCAGGCGATCACCGTACCGGCCAACAACCTGATCTATACCTACCTGCTCAAGGCGGGGGCGCTGTCCTGGGCCGGCCTGCCGGAGGTGGATCTTAGCTTCCTCGGTCTGCTGAGCTACATCGGCGTAATCGCCGCCA
Source organism: Stutzerimonas sp. (assembly GCF_982611455.1). Classification (NCBI taxonomy): domain Bacteria; kingdom Pseudomonadati; phylum Pseudomonadota; class Gammaproteobacteria; order Pseudomonadales; family Pseudomonadaceae; genus Stutzerimonas; species Stutzerimonas sp. The sequence goes on along the minus strand of NZ_CEXBBO010000003.1, from coordinate 211,998 downwards.
TCGTGCAGATTCTCGAGATGCTGCTCGATAAGTATGTGCCGAGTCTTTACAACGCGCTGGGTGTATTCCTGCCGCTGATCACGGTGAACTGCGCCATCATGGGTGGCACCCTGTTCATGGTCGAGCGCGACTACAACCTTAGCGAAAGCGTGGTTTATGGCATGGGCTCGGGTTTCTCCTGGGCGCTGGCCATCGCCTTGCTGGCCGGTATTCGCGAGAAACTCAAGTACAGCGATGTGCCGGAAGGCCTACAGGGCTTGGGAATCACTTTCATCACCATCGGACTGATGTCGCTGGGCTTCATGTCTTTCTCTGGCGTACAGCTGTAAGGACGGGATGAACTGATGAGTTACGAAATTTTCCTCGCCATCGGCATGTTCACCGCCATCGTGCTCGCGCTGGTGGTGATCATCCTCGCGGCCCGCGCCAAGCTGGTATCCAGCGGCGATATAAGCATCGAAATCAACGGCGAGCGCACCATTACCGTTCCGGCGGGTGGCAAGCTGCTACAGACGCTGGCTGCCAACAATCTCTTCCTTTCCTCCGCCTGTGGCGGCGGCGGCACCTGCGCGCAGTGCAAGTGCATCGTCGAGAGCGGCGGCGGCGAAATGCTACCCACCGAGGAGTCGCACTTCACCCGCCGCGAGGCTGGCGAAGGGTGGCGCCTGTCTTGCCAGACCCCGGTCAAGGCAGATATGAAGATCGAAGTGCCGGAAGAAGTGTTCGGTGTGAAGAAGTGGGAATGCACTGTGCTTTCCAATCCGAACGTCGCCACTTTCATCAAGGAGCTGACCCTGAAACTGCCGGAAGGCGAGAACGTCGACTTCCGTGCCGGTGGTTATGTCCAGCTGGAGTGCCCACCGCACGAGGTCCGCTACAAAGACTTCGATATTCAGGAGGAGTATCGCGGTGACTGGGACAAGTTCAACCAGTGGAAGTACGTATCGAAGGTCGACGAAACCGTGATCCGTGCCTACTCCATGGCGAACTATCCGGAAGAAGTAGGTCTGGTGAAATTCAACATCCGTATCGCTTCGCCTCCGCCGGGCAAGGACAATCTGCCACCGGGCAAGATGTCTTCCTGGGTGTTCAGCCTCAAGCCGGGCGACAAAGTTACGGTCTACGGTCCGTTCGGTGAGTTCTTCGCCAAGGACACCGATGCCGAGATGGTCTTCGTAGGCGGCGGTGCGGGCATGGCGCCGATGCGTTCGCACATCTTCGATCAGCTCAAGCGCCTGAAATCCAAACGCAAGATGACCTTCTGGTACGGCGCGCGCTCCATGCGCGAGGCGTTCTATGTCGAGGAATACGATCAACTGCAGGCGGAAAACGACAACTTCCAATGGCACTTGGCGCTGTCCGACCCGCAACCTGAAGACAATTGGGAAGGTCCGACCGGCTTCATCCACAACGTGCTGTTCGAGAACTACCTGAAGGACCATCCGGCTCCGGAAGATTGCGAGTTCTACATGTGCGGTCCGCCGATGATGAACGCCTCGGTGATCAAGATGCTCACCGATCTGGGCGTCGAACCGGAGAACATCCTGCTCGACGACTTCGGCGGCTAGCATGACCCAAGCGTTACTACAGCCCGTCATCGTTGCCGTCCTGGCGGCAGCCCTGACGGGCTGTCTGTTTCAGGACAAGGTAGAAAGCTTCGGTGGACCGACCATGGGCAGCACCTATTCGGTGAAGTACGTGGCCGGAGACCAGGCCGCTGCCAAGGAACAACTGCAGCGCGAGACCGAGTCGATACTTGCCGAGATCGACAAGCAACTCTCGACCTACCGCGCCGATTCGGATATCGAAACCTTCAATGCCTTGCCCGCGCATGAGTGTATGGTCATGCCGAGCGGAGTCCGCGAGTTGATCCTGGCAGGCCAGCAGCTTTCGGAAGAAAGCAACGGTGCGCTGGATCTGACCATCGAGCCGTTGCTCAATCTCTGGGGCTTCGGTCCGCAGGGTCGCGGCGAACGGGTGCCCTCTGCCGAGGAAATCGACAACGTTCGGCAGAATATCGGTCAACAATATCTACGGATCGATGGCGAGCAGCTTTGCAAGGACGCAGCCGTTCAGGTCGATTTCAATAGTATTGCGGCGGGTTATGCGGTGGATCAGGTGGTGGCAGCGCTCGTAGCATCCGGGGTCAGCAGCTATCTGGTGGAAATCACCGGTGAGCTCAAGGCTCAAGGTCATAAACCGGACGGGGCGCCCTGGCGCATCGCTATCGAGGCGCCTCGGGATAACGAGCGTGTTGCGCAGCGGATCATCGAACTGGACGGTTATGCCGTTTCCACATCCGGCGATTACCGCAACTATTTCGAACGTGACGGCAAACGTTATTCGCATACGCTGGATCCGCGGACCGGTGCCCCTATCGATCACCACTTGGCGGCGGTGACGGTGGTCGATCCATCGACACTACGCGCCGACGGGCTGTCTACCGTGCTCATGGTGCTGGGTCCGGAACGGGGTCTGGCGTTTGCGGCTGAACGAAAAATTGCAGCATTCTTCGTGATTCGCGAAGGGCAGGAATTCGTAAGCAGAAGTACCGAAGCCTTTAATGAGCTGTTCGGTGCGGGAGCGGAGCAATGACTTGGTTAATAGTTTTTCTCGTCATGTTGTTGGTCGTGTTCGGCATGTCCATTGGCGTGATCATGGGCCGCAAGCCCATCGCGGGTTCTTGCGGTGGCATCGCTAATCTCGGCATCGAGAAGGAGTGCTCGATCTGTGGCGGTAGTCGCGAGAAGTGCGAAGAAGTGAATGAGCAGGCGAGCCCGGGCGCAAAAGCAGATCTCGCATACGATGCGACCAGACGCTGACAGTCGCTTCTGATCAGCGCCTGTGGTCTCGGGCTACGGCGCTCAGGTCTTGCATGCAGCGCCGGTGCCGCTCGGGTGGCATCGGCGCAACGGCTCGGGGCGGCGGCGCTTCAGCGATGACGCACGCCTTGGGTCTACCGAATTCGTTAAGAGCGGCAGGGCTGCCTGCTGCGTGTTCAGGGGTGAATATGGCTGTCTACAACTACGATGTGGTGATACTGGGCTCAGGCCCTGCCGGCGAAGGCGCGGCAATGAATGCAGTCAAGGCGGGACGCAAGGTCGCCGTGGTCGACAGCAGACCGCACGTCGGTGGCAACTCCACCCATCTGGGGACCATCCCTTCCAAGGCGCTGCGCCACTCGGTGCGGCAGATCATGCAGTACAACACCAATCCGCTGTTCCGCCAGATCGGCGAGCCGCGCTGGTTTTCGTTCCCCGACGTACTCAAGAGCGCCGAGAGCGTAATCGGCAAGCAGGTTACGTCGCGTACCGGCTACTACGCGCGTAACCGCATCGATCTCTTCTTTGGCACCGCGAGCTTTGCCGACGAACAGACAGTCGAGGTGGTCAGTGCCAACGGTATGGTCGAAAAGCTGGTTGCCAACCAGTTCATCATCGCCACCGGTTCGCGCCCCTATCGTCCTTCGGATGTCGACTTCTCACACCCGCGCGTCTATGACAGCGACACCATTCTGACCCTAAGCCATACGCCGCGCCGCTTGATCATCTACGGAGCCGGTGTGATCGGCTCCGAATACGCATCGATCTTCAGCGGCCTCGGTGTACTGGTCGACTTGATCGACAACCGCGATCAGTTGCTCAGCTTCCTCGATGACGAGATTTCCGATGCGCTGAGCTATCACTTGCGCAACAACAATGTGCTGATCCGTCACAACGAGGAGTACGAGCGCGTTGAAGGTGTGGACAACGGCGTCATCCTGCATCTCAAATCAGGCAAGAAGATCAAGGCAGACGCCTTCCTCTGGTGTAACGGGCGGACCGGCAATACCGACAAACTCGCTCTGGGGAACATTGGACTCAAGGTCAATAGCCGGGGACAGATTCAGGTCAACGAGCATTACCGTACCGACGTCGGCAATATTTACGCGGCCGGCGATGTGATCGGCTGGCCATCGCTGGCCAGTGCTGCATACGACCAGGGTCGTTCGGCGGCCGGTAGCATCGTTGAAAACGATAGCTGGCGCTTCGTCGACGATGTGCCGACTGGGATCTACACCATTCCGGAGATCAGCTCGATTGGCAAGAACGAACGAGAGCTCACCGAGGCGAAGATTCCCTACGAAGTGGGTAAGGCGTTTTTCAAGGGAATGGCGCGAGCGCAAATTTCCGCCGAGCCGGTCGGCATGCTGAAAATTCTTTTCCATCGCGAGACGCTAGCGGTGCTCGGCGTGCATTGCTTCGGCTATCAGGCTTCAGAGATCGTGCATATCGGCCAGGCAATCATGAATCAGCCGGGTGAGGCGAACACCATCAAGTATTTCATCAACACCACCTTCAATTACCCGACCATGGCCGAAGCTTATCGAGTGGCCGCGTTCGATGGGCTCAACCGGCTTTTTTGAGGGGCTCCGACCGGTGGCCTGAGCCGGTCGGAGACGATACCCGGGATTGGCGTTGGCCAAACCGGGAAAGCTTTTGATCAGGAATCGGTGAAAAAGCGGCAAGCTACTAGAAAGAACCGAGCGGTTCCGCGCTTGAAGCTTGAAGAGCTCAGCCTCCAGCCGCTTATTTCTTACGCAGTGTTTCAGCCGCCAGACCAGGAAAATCGGTAATCAGACTGTCGACGCCGAAATCGGCGAGTCGGCGCATCAGCGCCGGCTCGTTCACTGTCCATACCGATACGTGCAAACCCTGCTGGCGCGCTTTTGCGATTCGTTCGGGCGTGCACAACGTCCATTTCAGCGCCAGCAGTTCGCAGTCGTATTGCTTGGCCACCTTCAGCGGGTCGAGCCAGCCATACTCGGCCACCAGCCCGCAGGCCAGCTCGGGCGTCAGTCGCTTGAGCGCCCGCAACACCTCCCGTGAGCCTGATGTGACAGTAATGCGATCGAGCAGGCCGTAGCGTCCGGCCAGTTCTCTGATTGCCAACACGGACCGCGCGGCGCGCACCCTTGAGGCGCTTTTGACTTCCAGTTGCCAATGATCGAAATCACATTTTTCGAATAACTCTGACAAGCGCGGAATAGGGCAGGGTTGTTTCCAACCCGGTCCGCCAATGCGCGCATCGTAATGCACCAGCTCTTCGGCATCGTGCTCCACCACCTTGCCGCGCCGCCCAGTGGTGCGCTTCAGCGTCGGATCATGGAAGACCATCAGCTCGCCGTCTTTCGACAAGTGCAGATCCAGCTCGCATCGACGCACACCATGGGAGAGGCATTGCTGGAAGCCGACCAAGGTATTTTCCGGGGCTTCACCCTTTGCGCCGCGGTGGCCGTAAATCTGGGTCACGGTTGTAGTTCTCGCTGTGGTGAATTGATGCGTTGGTGGTGCAGGACACTGTTGATTACCCGGTTGCCCTCGAAGTAAACGGAGAACTCACGGTAATCCCAGCGAGTGATGGGAGGCTGACCGACCGCCGGATGTTCTTCATCGGCGAGGCCGAAGCGGTCGAGTACTTTATTCTGCGAGTCGCCACGGCTGGGCATGGTCGTCTCGGCGTGGCCTTGCTGGCCAACCGGGATACGGATGATTTCGGCATGAATCGGGGCGCTGAGCGCGATGAACAGAAAGGGGGTCAGTAACGGATGCATGTTCAGATTCCTTGCAGGCTTTCACGAGCCAGGCGTCGTTCCGTCGCCTGTTTCTGCAGGATATGTCGAGCCAGTAATTGCCGTTGTGCATCAGTCAACGCTTCGAAGGACGTTCCGATTGCAAACTGCCCATCGTCGAGCGCTTGGCAACTCACGACACGTGCCGTCAACAGCATGCCCAGCCCTTGTGGCATCAACACCAATTTGAGCGTCCAGACCGAGCCCTCGCCGAGTGGCTGATCATGAGCAAAGCTGAGGCCGCCTTCGGAAAGTACGACCTCGCGCGCCGGCCCGAGGTCCTTCAGCAGATCCTGTGCAAGCGCTTGGCCAAGCAGGTCGATGCGCTTGTTCTGCACCTTTAAATAGTTCGCCAGCGTACGGTTGCCCTCAGCTATCTGTCGCAATAGATGCTGCGCTTCGAATTCAAGCTGATGCAGCTCGCCGAGTAGGTCGAACAGCTGCGCTGAACCACTACCGGAGACTGTTTCGGCGTGTTCCAGTGGCAGGATTTCCAGTGCGATCATGTCCTCGATACGATAGTATTCGCGGCGATCTTCGGTGTCTTCTGTGGGCATGTCGATCCCTGGGCTGCAATGATGGCTTGAGTGTATCAGGCCGCTTGGCAACGTCATTCAGCTTGTTATTTCCTGCCAGCGAAAGCGAACTCATCGATTTATGTTCAGACCGCTGTCCGTGTATATCGGGGCGCGCTACACGCGCGCCAGACGTCGCAGTCTCTTCGTCTCCTTCATATCCTTCACGTCCATGATCGGGCTTGCATTGGGCGTGCTGGTGATGATCGTCGTGCTTTCGGTGATGAATGGCTTCGACTATGAAATGCGCACCCGGGTGCTTGGCATGGTGCCGCACGCAACGGTCGAAAGCCCGCTACCGATCGACGATTGGCAGACGATGGGGCAGCGTCTGGAAAAGCATCCGCAGGTGGCGGCCGTAGCGCCATTCATTCAGATGCAAGGCCTGCTGACCCATCGCGGACAGGTCACTAAAACGCTTATCAACGCCGTTGATCCGGAAATCGAGCCAGACGTTTCGATCATTGGCCAGTTCTTTCGCGAAGGGTCGCTGGAGGCGCTCGAGCCTGGCGAGTTCGGCATCGTTATCGGCGACAAGGCGGCCGAAAAACTCGGCGTTGGGGTCGGCGACAAGATTACCTTCGTCGCTCCGGAAGTAACGGTCACGCCGGCAGGGGTTTTTCCTCGCATGAAGCGTTTCACCGTGCGCGGCATCTTTCATGTCGGCGCGGGTGAGATCGATGGTTATGTGGCGATGGCCAATATCTCCGATATCGCCCGCCTGCATCGCTGGAAGCCGGACCAGGTTCAGGGGCTGCGCCTGCGTTTCGTCGATCTGTTCCAGGCGCCGCGTATCGCCTGGGAGCTGGCCGGGCAGCTGGGCGACGATTTCTATTCGCGCGACTGGACTCGTACCCACGGCAATCTTTACCAGGCGATCCGCATGGAAAAGGCCATGATCGGCCTTCTGCTGCTGCTGATCGTTGCGGTAGCTGCTTTCAACATCATCTCCACATTGGTCATGGTCGTGACCGACAAGCGCGGCGATATCGCCATCCTACGTACGCTGGGCGCAACGCCCCGGCAGATCATGGCGATCTTCATGGTTCAGGGAACGGTAATCGGTGTGGTCGGAACCTTTGCTGGCGCCTTGCTCGGAATCTTTGCCGCGCTCAATGTGAGCAGCTGGATCGCAGCACTGGAACGTCTGATCGGGCATAAATTTCTCAGTGCCGATGTGTATTTCATCGACTACCTGCCGTCTCGATTGATGACTGCCGACGTGGTTCAGGTCTGTGTCGCGGCGCTCGTTCTGAGTTTTCTCGCCACCCTTTATCCGGCGTGGCGTGCGGCTCGCACCCAGCCGGCCGAGGCGTTACGTTATGAGTGAGCTGGTTATGAATGAAAGGTCTTCGCTGGATAGCGCAGTGCTGAGCTGCCGTAACCTGGGCAAGCGCTACGAGCAGGGCCCTGAGTCGGTTAGCGTGCTTTCCGAGCTGCAGTTGGAGCTGTTCCCCGGTCAGCGGGTTGCAATCGTCGGCAGTTCCGGCTCTGGCAAGAGCACGCTGCTGAACCTGCTTGGCGGCCTCGACACGCCCACTGAAGGAAGCGTCTGGCTAGCTGGAGAGGAGCTTTCCGCGCTCAGCGAGAAGGATCGCGGACTGCTGCGCAATCGCGCGCTGGGTTTCGTTTATCAATTCCATCACCTGCTGCCAGAGTTCACCGCTCTGGAGAACGTTTGCATGCCGCTGCTGATCGGTAAAGCGCCAATTCCCGATGCCCGCGCGCGGGCGAGTGAACTGCTGCAGCGTGTTGGACTCGGACATCGGCTGGCACACAAGCCTTCAGAGCTGTCCGGTGGTGAGCGTCAGCGTGTGGCGATTGCCCGAGCGTTGGCCAATCGCCCGGCTCTGGTGTTGCTCGACGAGCCCACCGGTAACCTCGATCACCACACCGCGCAGGGCATTCAAGACTTGATGCTGGAGCTGAGCACCTCGCTGCGCACCGCCTTTCTCGTGGTCACTCATGATCCGCAACTGGCTGGGCAAATGGATCACATATTGCGCCTGGAAGACGGCCGGCTGGTGGCTGGCTAATGTTCAGGCCGTTAAGCATCTTCATTGGCAGCCGTTACACGCGTGCCAAGCGTCGCAACCATTTCATCTCGTTCATTTCGCTGACTTCGATGATCGGTCTCTCGCTGGGCGTGCTGGCGATGATCATGGTGCTTTCGGTCATGAATGGTTTCCAGCGGGAGATGAGCAACCGCATTCTCGGTATGGTCCCGCATGCCATGGTCGCTGGCGACGGGCAGCCATTGGACGACTGGCAGTCGGTCGCCGAACGGGTCCGAGGGCATCCCGAGGTGCTTGGTGCGGCGCCGATCACCCCGCTCGAAGGCATGCTTTCGTTCAAGGGCTCCATGCAACCGATCGAGATCAACGGTATCGATCCACAGGCGGAAGCCGATGTGTCGATCCTCGGCTCGAAGATGGTCGCCGGCCGGCTCGACGACCTCAAGCCGGGCGACTCCGGGGTGATTATCGGGCTGATGACTGCGCGTCGGTTCGGTCTGAAATTGGGCGACAAACTGACGCTGATCGTGCCCGAGCTCAGTGACACACCCGGCGGCGTTACGCCGCGCATGCAGCGCTTGAATGTCGTTGGGGTATTCAAGGTCGGTGCCGAGCTTGACGGCAGTCTGGCGATGATCCATCGCGCCGATGCCGCGCAAATCCTTCGTTGGCAACCGCATCAGGTCGCGGGCGTCAGGGTACGACTGGCCGATCTGTACCGTGCTCCTGAGGTGGCAGCCGAGCTCGTTACCATGCTCGGCGATGGCTATCGCGGCGAGGATTGGTCACTGACCCTGGGCAGTCTGTTCAGTGCGATGAAAATGGAAAAGACCATGATCGGTCTACTGCTGTTGTTGATCGTGGCGGTGGCCGCGTTCAATATCATCGCGACCCTGATCATGGTGGTGGCGGATAAGCGTGCCGATATCGCGATCCTGCGTACCCTGGGCGCAACACCCCGGCAGATCATGACGATCTTCATGGTGCAGGGAAGTATCATCGGGTTGACTGGCACGCTGATAGGTACCGTTTTGGGTGTGCTCGGCGCGCTTAATGTCAGCGCTTTGGTCGGCTGGCTGGAAAAGATATCAGGGCAGCATATCTTCAGTTCCGACGTCTATTTCATTAATACCTTGCCGTCGGAGCTACGTCTGGAAGATGTCCTGCTGGTTACGCTTGCCGCGCTGATTCTAAGCTTTCTCGCGACGCTTTATCCCGCCTGGCGCGCCGCGCAGACTCAGCCCGCCGAAGCACTGCGCTACGAATAACAATCGGCGCTCAGCGGCGAGCTTCCTGGCGCTTGCGCCAACTGCGGCTGACCCACCAGCGCCAATATGCCTGGGTGGCGATGTAACCCAGTACCGCCGAGACGACGGCGACGACGAATGAGCCGAGAAACAGCGGTTGCCAGTGGCTGTTGAGCATTTGGCGCACCCAGGCGAGGCTCAGCTCCATCGGCATTGGCGAGACGGGCGTATCCATCAGCCAGGCGCCGACTTTGTAGTTACAGTAAAAGACCGGCGGCATCGTCAATGGATTGGTCAGCCAGACCAGGCCCACAGCTATCGGCAGGTTGGCTCTGGCCGGCACAGCGCACAGGGCGGCCGCAAGCATTTGCATGGGCATCGGGATCATCGCCCAGAAAAGGCCGATAGCCATCGCTCTGGAAACCGAATGCCGGTTGAGGTGAAGCAGATTGGGATCGTGAATCAGCGCGCCAAGAAAACGCAGGGACTTGTGAGCCTTGATGCGATCGGGGTGCGGCATGTAGCGTTTGAAAAAACGACGCGGCATGAAGGTTCTCTGGCGGGCTGAAGCGCGCCGATTATGCCTGAAACGAGACCCGGCGCTGAGATGAGTTTGTGACATAAATTCTACACTGCGAGCGCCGGCAGGACGTCGGTAAGGCCGCACAGATGCTCATTACCTGCTCTGTGGTCGTGCCATCGTTTGGAAAGGAATCCAAGGAGACGTAATGCGTACAGCGATGCTGGCGCTGGCAGCAGGCCTTCTACTGCTGCGCTTCCTACCGCAATTGCCACCGTTATTGACGCTGCCTTTCTTATTCACCGTGGGCCTGGCATTGCTGCCGTTTCGCTACCGGGCGATCGGCTGCTTCTGTCTAGGGCTTGGCTGGGCCTGTCTAAGCGCTCACTGGGCAATGGATGACCGCCTCCCGACGGAACTCGACGGTCGCACCTTTTGGCTTGAGGGGCGTGTGACCGGCCTGCCTGACATGCGTGACGGTGTGGTGCGGTTCGAGTTGGAGGATATTGCGTCCAGGCATACCGGCTTGCCTTCGCGGATGCGTCTAGCTTGGTACGGTGGGCCTGTCATGCAGGCGGGGGAGCGATGGCGGCTCGCCGCCAAGTTGAAAAGACCGCGTGGCCTGGTCAACCCGCATCCGTTCGATTACGAGGCTTGGCTTCTGGCGCGCCGGATCGGTGCCAGCGGCACGATCAAGGCGGGCGAGCGGGTATCGATCGCGGCAGGGGAGCAGGCGTGGCGCGATCAGTTACGGCAGCGCTTGATGGAGGTTGACGCTCAGGGCCGCTCGGGTGCTATCGCAGCGCTGGTGGTAGGGGATGACAGCGGCCTGTCCACATCCGATTGGCGGATTTTGCAGGACACCGGCACCGTGCATCTAATGGTGATCTCGGGGCAGCATGTCGGAATGTTGGCCGGTTTGCTCTATGGTTTGGTTGCGCTGATGGTGCGCTGGGGTATTTGGCCGCCACGGATCGCCTGGCTACCTTGGGCGTGTGGCCTCGCCCTGGCTGGCGCGCTTGGATACGGTTGGCTGGCGGGCTTCGAAGTGCCGGTCCAGCGCGCTTGCATGATGGTCGCGCTGGTACTCCTGTGGCGATTGCGTTTTCGACATCTTGGTGTATGGGTGCCGCTGTTGATGGCGCTTAACGGCGTTCTGTTGATCGATCCACTGGTGAGCCTGCAATCGGGTTTCTGGCTCTCGTTCTCAGCGGTTGGGCTACTCGCACTGGTCTTTCGCGGCCGACTGGGTAGCTGGACCTGGTGGCAGACGCTGGGCCGTGCGCAGTGGAGCATGGCGCTTGGCCTGTTGCCGGTGTTGCTTGCGCTTGGCTTGCCGGTGAGCCTGAGCGGGCCAATCGCCAACCTGTTTGCAGTGCCGCTGGTCAGCGCTCTAATCGTGCCGCTGTCATTGCTGGGAACCTCGCTGCTATGGCTGCCGGAAGTTGGCGAGTTGCTGTTATGGCTAGCTGGTGGGCTATTGGGGATTCTTTTCGATGCGCTGCATTGGCTTGCCGGCTGGCAACCTGCCTGGCTGCCGGCGTCCTTGCCGCTGTGGGGATGGGTTGTGGTGGCGCTGGGCATGGTACTCGTTCTCTTGCCACCGGGCGTGCCATTCCGGGCCTTGGGTCTGGTGCTACTCGCACCGCTGTTGTTCCCACCCGTACATAAGCAGATGGCTGGTCAGGCAGAGGTCTGGATATTCGACGTCGGCCAGGGTTTGGCGGTCCTGGTGCGCACACGTGAGCATGCGCTGCTGTATGACGCGGGGCCGCGCTATGGCGACTTCGATATCGGTGAGCGGGTCGTGTTTCCCTCATTGCGCACGCTGGGGCTGGCCGATCTGGACATAATGATCCTCAGCCATGCCGATAGCGATCACGCCGGTGGCGCCCAGGCGATCCAGCGGTTGATGCCTATATCGCGTGTGCTCAGTGGAGAGCCGAAACGGCTGCCTGCCTCGTTGGGCGTCGAATCGTGCCGATCCGGAGAGGGCTGGGAATGGGATCAGGTGCGCTTCACCCTATGGCGATGGTCGCACCCTCGAGATGGCAATCAATCTTCTTGCGTGCTTTTGGTCGAGGCAGGCGACGAACGCCTGTTGCTCACCGGGGACATCGATGTGTCGGCCGAGCAGGCGTTGCTGGAGAGCAACATGGCGGTTGATGCGCAATGGCTGTTGGTGCCGCATCACGGCAGTCGTAGTTCGTCATCGGCAATGTTCATCGAAGCGGTTGGCGCCAGTGGTGCGCTTGTTTCGCGCAGCCTGCACAATCCCTTTGGCCATCCGCACCCTGATGTGGTGCGGCGTCTGCAGACGTCCGGCGCGAAGCTCTACGACACGGCGGAGCAGGGCGCCATGCGGATCGTTCTTGGGCGTTTTGAGCCGGTTCTGGAGCTGCGCGCCGAACGTCGATTTTGGCGGGAAAAATGAGAACAGAGGCCGGCAGCGGTTCGGCGCCCCTATGCTAGAGTGGCGCCACTTTTTCGAGGGGGATTCATCTCGTGTGGGAGCTGGTTAAAGCGGGCGGCTGGATAATGCTGCCAATCATTTTCTGTTCCATCGCTGCTGCCGGCATCGTTGCCGAACGGTTGTGGACACTGCGGCCTAGCCGCGTGACCCCACCGCATCTGCTTGGGCAGGTGTGGAAATGGATCAAGGACAAAAAGCTTAGCAACCAGAAGCTCAAGGAGCTGCGCGCGGACTCGCCGCTCGGTGAAATCCTGGCTGCAGGTCTAGCCAACTCCAAGCATGGCCGGGAAATCATGAAGGAGTGCATCGAGGAAGCCGCAGCACGGGTCGTACATGACCTCGAGCGCTACCTCAATGCGCTGGGTACCATCGCAGGCATCGCGCCGCTGCTCGGACTTCTGGGTACGGTGCTCGGGATGATCGAAATTTTCAGCGCCTTCATGGGTTCCGGTATGGCTAACGCACCGTTGCTTGCGGCCGGTATCTCCAAGGCTCTGATCACCACCGCCGCCGGTCTGATGGTCGGGATTCCGGCGTTGTTCTTTCATCGCTTCCTGCTGCGCCGTGTCGAAGAGCTGGTGGTCGGTATGGAGCAAGAGGCGATCAAGCTGGTCGAGGTGGTGCAGGGCGACCGTGACGTCGATCTGGGTGAGGGCAAGGCGTGAAGTTTCGTCGTAAGGCGCGGGAGAACGTCGATATTGGCCTGGCCCCGTTGATCGATGTGGTGTTCATTCTGCTTCTGTTCTTCGTAGTCACTACTACCTTCACCCGCGAAACTCAGCTCCAGGTCGATCTGCCGGAAGCGGCCAGCGGTACACCACCGCAGGAAGCCGAGAAGAAACGGTTGGAAGTGGTCATCGACGTCGATGGCAGCTTCAGCCTCAATGGCAAAGCATTGATCAAGCATGATCTAAATACCCTGATGGCAGCGCTCAGCAAGGAATCTGGCGGTGACACCAGCCTGCCGATGATCATCAGCGCTGACGGCAAGACGCCGCATCAGGCGGTGATCACCGCGATGGATGCTGCTGGCAAACTGGGCTTTGCTCAGCTGCGTATCACTACTGTCGAGGCCCAGCCGGAGCCCTGATGTCCTTTGCCGAACGTCTGCAGCGCGCCTGGTATGAAGGGCATCCGGCCCTGGCTCTACTCGCTCCGCTTGAGGCGCTCTATCGGCGCGTAGCCATCGCCAGGCGGACGAAGTTCGTCAATGGTAACGTTGATAGCTACCGGGCTCCGGTACCTGTCGTGGTGGTGGGCAATATCACCGTTGGCGGAACGGGCAAAACTCCGTTGATCCTCTGGCTGATCGAGCACTGCCGCCAGCGTGGCTTGAAGGTCGGCGTGGTCAGTCGGGGCTACGGTGCCACACCGCCATCGTATCCCTGGCGCGTATTGCCAGATCAACCGGCAGCGGAGGCGGGTGACGAGCCGCTGCTGATCGTTCAGCGGACCGGTGTGCCGATGATGATCGATCCCGACCGCTCGAATGCGGTTCGTGAATTGCTCAAGAGCGAATCGCTCGATCTGATCCTTTCGGATGACGGACTGCAACATTACCGGCTTGCTCGAGACCTCGAATTGGTGCTCATCGATGCGGCGCGGGGATTGGGCAACGGTCGTTGCCTGCCCGCCGGGCCATTGCGTGAACCTGTTGATCGCTTAAAATCAGTCGATGCGGTGTTGTTCAACGGCGCTTCTGCCGACAGCGCATCCGGCTATTCCTTCGCCTTGCAGCCGTCAAGGTTGGTAGAGCTGGTCAGTGATCAGAACTGGCCGCTCGACCATTTTTCGCCGGGGCAGCAGCTGCATGCGGTCGCCGGGATCGGCAATCCGCAGCGTTTCTTCACCACGCTCGAGGCGCTACACTGGCGACCGATCCCGCACCCCTTCGCCGATCACGCCCGCTATAGCCTCGAGCAGCTGAGCTTCAGCCCGGCGCTACCGTTGGTGATGACTGAGAAGGATGCGGTCAAATGCCGGGCATTTGCGCTCCCGGGCTGGTGCTATCTGCAAGTGCAAGCCGAGCCCTCAGCGGCTTTCGTCACTTGGTTCGATACCCAACTGGACCGACTGCTGCCCGAACACCCCTAAGCCGCTCGATCTGCCAGGTGCAGTCGGCTGCATCCAAGGACCGCGCATGGACACCAAACTCCTCGATATTCTCGCCTGCCCGCTCTGCAAGGGCCCGCTAAAGCTGACCGACGATAAGTCCGAATTGATCTGTAAAGCAGACGGCATGGCTTTTCCGGTGCGCGACGGCATTCCGGTGATGCTGGAAAGCGAAGCCCGCACGCTGGAAGTGGATGAGCGTCTAGACAAATGAGTAGCGCCTATACCGTCGTGATTCCGGCGCGTTATGCGTCCAGCCGCCTCCCTGGCAAGCCGCTTCAGGACATTGCCGGCAAACCGATGATTCGCCACGTCTGGGAACAAGCGTGCAAAAGCGGCGCGCAGCGGATCGTCGTCGCCACCGATGATCAGCGCATCCTAGAGGCTTGTGACGGATTTGGTGCGGAAGCGCTGCTGACTCGGGTTGAGCATAATTCGGGTACCGATCGCCTCGCCGAAGTGGCACAAAAGCTGGGTCTGCCAGCTGACGCCATCGTGGTTAACGTTCAGGGCGACGAGCCGCTGATTCCTCCTTCAGTGATCGATCAGGTCGCGCGCAATCTTGCCACCCATCCGGAGGCGGCGATCGCAACGCTTGCCGAGCCGATCAGCGATCCGCAGGCGCTGTTCAATCCCAATGTGGTGAAGGTACTCAGCGATATTGACGGGCTGGCGCTGACCTTTAGCCGTGCGCCGCTGCCATGGGCGCGGGATGAATTCGCGCGTGATCGGGATGCGCTTCCGGCTGGTGTTCCGTATCGCCGGCATATTGGCATCTACGCCTACAGGGCCGGATTCCTAGCGGACTTCGTTGCCTGGGGACCGTGCTGGCTTGAAAACACTGAATGCCTGGAGCAGCTGCGTGCGCTCTGGCGTGGTAAACGTATTCATGTGGCCGATGCAATCGAGGCACCACCGGCTGGAGTAGATACCGCCGAAGATCTGGATCGTGTTCGCAAGCTGCTCGGAGCCTGAGCGTGAAAGTTCTGTCCGTCCGTATGGGCAATATCTGTCGATCGCCCACCGCTGCGCCGGTCCCTTATTTTGGTGGGGCAGGCGGTTTCGAGCAGGTGCTGGATCTAATCGAGCGGGCGTCCACGGCGTTGTTTAGTGAAGTCAGGGAACGCTTGTGAGTCTGCTCATCGAACAGAATCGCTCGCTCAAGGCGTTCAACACCTTCGCTGTCGAAGCCTGTGCGACGCACTTCAGCGAAGCATGGGGCGACCAGGAAGTAGCCGAAGCACTCGTCGAGGCACGGCGTCTTGGAGTTCCGCTGTGGATCTTGGGCGGCGGTAGCAATCTCGTGCTTACGACAGACCTGGATGCGCTGGTGCTGCGCATGGCAAGCCGAGGCGTTCGGGTGCTCGAAGATGACGGCGAACGGGTGACTATCGAGGCGGAGGCGGGGGAGCCCTGGCATCCTTTCGTATTGCGCAGCCTGGAACTCGGGTTGTCGGGTTTGGAAAATCTTAGTCTGATTCCCGGCACCGTCGGCGCAGCGCCGATTCAAAATGTCGGTGCATACGGCGTCGAGATCAAAGATGTGTTCGCGGGACTGACTGCGCTGGATCGAGAAACGGGTGCTCAGCGCGATTTCGATCTGCAGGCGTGCGAGTTCGCCTATCGCGACAGCGTTTTCAAGCGCCAGGCGGGGCGCTATATCATTCTTCGGGTGCGCTTCGCGCTGCAGCGGACTGCGAATTTGCAGCTGGATTACGGGCCGCTCCGTCAGTGGCTGCAACAGCACGCGATTGATTCGCCTACACCCGCAGATGTCAGCCGTGCGGTCTGTGCCATACGTAGTGAAAAGCTGCCTGACCCCAAGATCCTGGGCAACGCCGGCAGTTTTTTCAAAAATCCGCTTGTGCCGCAATCTGTCGCCGATGCCTTGCGCGAGCGGTTTCCAGATCTGGTGGCGTTTCCTTCTGCGGGCGGGCAGGTCAAGCTTGCTGCCGGCTGGCTGATTGAGCGTGCAGGCTGGAAAGGGTATCGGGATGGCGACGCCGGAGTGCACAAGCTGCAGGCTCTGGTTCTGGTTAACTATGGTCAGGCAACTGGTCAGCAGATCATGCAGCTTGCCCGGCGTATTCAGATGGATATCGCCGAGCGTTTTGCCGTGTACTTGGAAATCGAGCCGAACGTTATCTAGTTCGTGCGGCTGTATAGCGCTGTCTCAGCGTGGTCCGGTTGTTTACAAGGTCTGGTTCGTGTCACTGGGCTTCTAGCGAACCACAAAAAAGGGATGCCGAAGCATCCCTTTTTCATTGCGACGAGATTAGCTCTGACGCTTCTCAATGTCGTCTTGCTCGCCAGTATCGTCAGCTACCTCGGGCATGGCATTCGCAACAGGCTCGGTTGGCTCGGCTTCTGGCTGGGCCGTTTCCGCGTCGACCTGTTCAGCCTGCGGCTCGGCGGTTAGCTGCTCAGTCTGTGGAGCTTCGACAGCCTTCTCCTCGCTGTTGCTGGCTGCGTCGAACTGTTGTTCGGTTGGCAAATTGCTGACCGGCTCGCTGGCAACGATCTCAGGGCTGGCCATTGGTTGTTCTACCGGTGCCTCCGCTTCGATTACGGCTTTCGCTTCAACCTCCGACGCTTCCTTGGCCAGGCGTTCCTGCTCAAGGCGGCGACGGCGCACTTCACGCGGATCGTTAGGTGCACGGCCAGAGGCGGTTACAACCTGCGCTGCAGGTTCGACCGCTACCGGGGCGGGTTGCTCGGCAGCAGGCGAGGGTGCTTCGGCGAACGTGGGTTCGGCTGTGGCCGGTTCTGGTTGGCTGGCTTCCTGCGGGGCTGGCTCGGCTTCCAGAGCAGCCGGTGTAACAGCCTCGACTGCCGGCGCTGCGATGCTTTCGGCAGGCTTCGCAGCTTCTTCGGCTTCACTGACGCTTTCGGCATTTTCGGCGAGCACCGATGTTGTCGGCATCGCCTCGTCTTCGGGCTGGGCTGGAGTCGGTGCTGTCTCGGTGTCGGCCGTATTGGCGGCCAGAGCTGCCGCCGTGGCAGCGATGGCGACCTGTTCGGATTTCACCGGAGCGTTGCTTTCGCTGACTTCAGCTGTAGCCGCCTCGGCCTCGCCGTCAATCTCGTTGCCATTGGCATCACGCTGACGATCACGGCGGTTGCTGCGGCGGCGCTGGCCGCGCGACCGGCGACGTGGGCGATCATTGCCCTCGGCTGATTCCTGCTCGTCCTGTGCGTTTCCAACTGTTTCTTCGTTCTGCTGTAGCTCTTCCTCGTTCACGCTCTGCTCGACCCGAGGTTTGCGCTCTTCGCGAGGCGGGCGCGGCTTGCGGTCGGCCGTTTCCTCGACGAGCTCCACACTCGGAGCTGCTTGGACTGGTTCGTCAAGCGGCGCACGTAGCTCACGCTTGCGCTCTTCGCGAGGCTGACGGTCCTCACGTGGGGTGCGTTCGCGACGTGGTTGCGGCTGCGAAGAACTCTCGCTCGCTTCTACCGGCTCGCGGGACTCACGAGGTTCGCGTGGCTTGCGCTCTTCGCGCGGCGGGCGCGGCTGACGCTCTTCACGAGGCTGACGTTCCTCACGCGGTACACGCTCTTCGCGTGGTTTGCGCTCTTCGTCGCGATTGCTGCGTGAATCACGACGGCGGTTTTGCTGGCGACCGCTGCGACGCTCGTCGTTGCGTTGCGGACGGCCGCTGGCTGCGGGTTTCTTCTCGACTTCCACGGCCGGCGCTTCCTGCTTGCCAGCAAAAAGGCCAACCAGAGATTTGACCAGCCCTTTGAACAGGCTTGGTTCCTGGGCGGCAGGCGCGGCTGCCGCTGTTGCTGGCGATGGGGTCGGCGTAGGTGCGGGTGCAGTACGCTGCGGCGCCGTTTTCACTGCCGCTTCCTGGCGAACCAGGGTGCGCGTGGAGCTGACCGGTTGGGCTTCCTCAGCTTCGGTCGGGCTCATCTCGTAACTGGCCTGACCGGCGGTGATTTCCGGACTGTCGTCGCGCAGGCGTTGCACTTCGAAATGCGGGGTTTCCAAATGGTCGTCCGGCAGAATGAAGATGCGCGCGCGGCTGCGCAGTTCGATCTTGGTGATAGCGTTACGCTTCTCGTTGAGCAGGAAGGCGGCGACCTGGAAAGGCACACGAGCCCGAACCTCGGCGGTGCGGTCTTTCAGCGCTTCTTCCTCGATCAGGCGCAGAATGGCCAGCGACAGCGATTCGACATCACGAATGATGCCTTGGCCATTGCAGCGAGGACAGACGATGCCGCTGGTTTCGCCGAGAGAAGGGCGCAGACGCTGACGGGACATTTCCAGGAGGCCGAAGCGCGAAATGCGACCGACCTGAATGCGTGCGCGATCAGCTTCGAGCGCTTCGCGAACCTTTTCTTCCACGGCGCGCTGATTTTTCGCCGGGGTCATGTCGATGAAGTCGATGACGATCAGGCCACCAATATCCCGCAGGCGCAGTTGACGAGCGATTTCCTCGGCCGCTTCAAGGTTGGTCTGCAGCGCTGTTTCTTCGATGTCGCCGCCCTTGGTAGCGCGCGCAGAGTTGATGTCGATGGAAACCAGTGCTTCGGTAGGATCGATGACGATTGATCCACCGGATGGCAGCTTCACTTCACGTTGAAATGCGGTCTCGATCTGGCTTTCGATCTGGAAGCGATTGAACAGCGGCACGCTGTCTTCGTATAGCTTGATCTTGCTGGCGTACTGCGGCATCACCTGCTGGATGAAGCTCAACGCCTCGTCCTGTGCTTCGACGCTGTCGATCAGGACTTCGCCGATGTCCTGGCGCAGGTAATCGCGGATAGCGCGGATAATGACATTGGATTCCTGATAGATCAGGAAAGGCGCTGCGCGGTCCTGAGACGCTTCCTTGACTGCGCTCCACAGCTGCAGCAGGTAATCCAGGTCCCACTGCATCTCTTCGCTGGAACGGCCGAGGCCGGCAGTGCGGACGATAAGGCCCATGTCAGCGGGAACGTTGAGGCCATTCAGCGCTTCGCGCAGTTCGTTACGCTCTTCGCCTTCGATGCGGCGCGAGATACCACCCGCACGCGGGTTGTTCGGCATCAGTACCAGATAACGGCCAGCCAGGCTGATAAAGGTGGTCAGGGCTGCGCCTTTGTTGCCACGCTCTTCTTTTTCGACTTGGACGATGACTTCCTGGCCTTCGCTCAGGACATCCTTGATGTTGACGCGGCCTTCTGGAGCCTTCTTGAAGTATTCGCGTGAGATTTCCTTGAGGGGAAGAAAGCCGTGGCGATCTGCGCCGAAGTCCACGAAGGCCGCTTCGAGGCTAGGCTCGACGCGAGTGATTTTGCCTTTATAGATATTGGCTTTCTTCTGTTCGCGGGCGCCGGATTCGATATCGAGATCGAACAGGCGCTGGCCATCGACCAGTGCGACACGCAACTCTTCGGGCTGAGTTGCGTTAATTAGCATTCTTTTCATGTAGTACCGTCGGTTTCCAGGGCAGCGGAAACGGCGTTCGGCACACACGACTCTCGCGGTCGGTGTCAGGTGAGTCAGGAATGGTTGTAAGGCACTCCAGTGTCCAGCGATGTGAGGCCAGTTGGGCCGGCGTCGCGACGACGTCTCCTGCTTACTGTCGGAACAGGAAGCAATGGTTCGGGAGGAGGAATCAGCAATCGGTAGCGGACGGAATGAAGCGTCTGTGAAAGCCTTTGCTACGCAATCCGATGGCTGTGCATCTCCACCCAACACTCATACTTTGAAAATCGGGTGCCGCTCGCAGAATCCGGGAGCGGGTTTTGTCGATTATCGCGATTCCCCAACGGGGGCACGCATCATGTCTTCAAGGCTTGTTTCAGTGCTTCAACGCTACTTGAGAGAAGCTCCGTTGGACGGCCTCACGTCCTCAACATTGCTGGGTCAGGAATGGCGGTTTCGCTTGCATCCCTCGACCTGGCCGCTTTTGGCGGCGTTCTCGACTATAACAGCAATGTTTAAGTGCTTCAAATCCATGAAAATTGATATCATCCGTCGATGACCAATACCTCCTCTCAGACCTCCGGCGTGCAGCTGCTAGAGGTCTCGCCGGAACTTGCCGGCCAGCGCATTGATAACTTCCTCCGAACCCAGCTCAAGGGCGTACCCAAGACCTTGATCTATCGCATCCTGCGCAAGGGTGAGGTGCGGGTCAACAAGGGACGGATCAAACCGGAATACAAGCTCCAGGCCGGTGATGTGGTGCGCGTTCCTCCGCTTCGATTGGCCGAGCGCGATGAGGTGGCGCCGTTGGCGCAAGGCCTTCTAGAGCGGCTGGAGGCGGCAATCGTCTACGAGGACAAAGCGCTTATCGTGCTGAACAAGCCCGCGGGTATTGCGGTGCATGGTGGCAGCGGACTCAGCTTCGGGGTTATCGAGGCGTTGCGGCAGTTGCGTCCGGACATAAAAGAGCTGGAGCTGGTACATCGTTTGGATCGGGATACTTCAGGTCTGCTGATGATCGCGAAAAAGCGCAGCATGCTGCGCCATTTACATCAGGAACTGCGCGGTGACGGTGTCGACAAACGCTACATGGCGCTCGTGCGGGGTCGCTGGGATACCAGCAAGAAGCAGGTAAATGCGCCGCTCTTGAAGAACACGTTGCGCTCGGGTGAGCGCATGGTCGAGGTTACCGATGAGGGCAAGGACGCGCTGACACTTTTCCGTGTGCTGCGCCGTTTTGGTGACTTTGCCACGCTGGTCGAGGCTAAACCAGTGACAGGGCGCACTCATCAGATCCGAGTGCATGCGCGTCACGCTGGTCATGGTATCGCTGGTGACAACAAATACGGCGATGAGGAATTCTCCAAGGTTATCCGTGATCTGGGCGGTAAGCGCCTTTTTCTGCATGCCTATGCCTTGAGGGTGCCTTTGCCCGACGGCGGCGAGCTGAGTCTGGAGGCGCCGGTCGATGAAATCTGGGCGCGGACGATGGAGAAACTGGGTGAATAAATACGAAGTATTGATCTTCGACTGGGATGGGACCCTTGTGGACTCGATCGGGCGCATCGTTGAGTCCATTTCCGTCGCGGCGGACAATTGCAATCTACCTGCGCTCGATGAGGTCGCCATTAAGGGAATTATTGGGCTCGGTTTGCCCGAGGCGATTGCGGTGCTGTATCCGCATGTGAGCGATGCGAGAGTGGTCGAAGCGTTTCGACGTGCCTATGCCAACCATTATCTTTTCCTGGAGGCCGAGCCGTCGGCGTTGTATCCCGGTGTCGCACAGGCGCTGCAGCAATTCCGCGATCAGGGATATTTGCTCGCCGTGGCGACCGGAAAAGGGCGGCGCGGACTGGATAGAGTGCTTGAAAGTCAGGGCTGGACGGATTTCTTCGATGTGACTCGCTGTGCAGACGAGACCGCAAGCAAGCCTGATCCGCTAATGATTCGCGAAATTCTGGCGCACTGCGGGGCTCGCCCTGATCAGGCGCTGATGATTGGAGATTCGGTGTTCGATCTGGAGATGGCCAGACGAGCAGGCGTAGACAGTGTTGCGGTCTCCTACGGCGCGCAGTCAATCGAGATTCTGCAGGCATGCTCGCCGAGCATGACCATCAATCGTTTTTCGGAGCTCAGTGATTGGCTGTGCTTCGCTGGTACAGCTGAGGTGGTTGCGTATGTCTGATGAATGGAAAGCGCCAGTGAATGAAAGCAAGGAAGATCGCAGCAGTTGGAATTTGCTGGAAAAAACGCTGCTTGCCGGTGTGCAGGAGCAGCGGCGAGCGCGGCGTTGGGGGATATTCTTCAAACTGCTGACATTCATTTATCTCTTCGGCGCGTTGCTGATGTTCTCGCCGTTGTTGCACATGGGCGACGGCAAGAATGCCAGCGGTAGCCATACAGCGGTCATCAATGTGCGGGGGATGATTGCCGACGAGGAATCGGCTAGTGCAGACAATGTCGTCGGGGCGCTCCGCGCTGCCTTTGAGGATTCCAGCACTAAGGGTGTGGTGTTACGCATCAATAGCCCTGGTGGCAGTCCGGTGCAGTCGGGTTACATCTATGATGAAATTCGGCGGCTGCGTGGCGAGTATCCCGCCGTCAAAGTCTATGCAGTGATTACTGACCTTGGGGCCTCGGGCGCCTATTACATCGCCAGCGCCGCGGATGAAATCTATGCCGACAAGTCGAGTCTGGTAGGTTCCATTGGTGTGACCGCGGCGACCTTCGGGTTTGTCAAGACGATGGATAAGCTAGGTGTGGAACGCCGGGTTTACACGTCGGGCGAGCACAAGGCATTCCTCGATCCGTTCCAGCCGGAAAAACCGGAAGAAACCGAATTCTGGCGCAGCGTGCTAGCCACGACTCATCGACAATTCATTGATAGCGTCAAGCAAGGGCGCGGAGATCGACTGCAGATTGCTGGGCATCCTGAGCTGTTTTCCGGGCTCATCTGGTCCGGTGAGCAGGCGCTGGAGCTTGGTCTGATCGACGGTCTCGGCAGTACCGGGTATGTTGCGCGCGAGGTGATCGGTGAAGAAGAGTTGGTGGACTTCACGGTCAAGGACTCCGCTTTGGATCGCTTTACCAAGAAGCTCGGTGCCAGCGTTGGCGCTCAACTGGCGTTATGGATGGGCTTCCAGGGACCGCAGTTGCGGTAGTTTCTCTTATCTCCTATCAGGGCACTTCGATTCCTGCCGTGTTGAGCATGTCTACCAGTCGGATCAGTGGGAGTCCGATCAGGCTGGTGACATCCGTGCCTTCCGTGGCACGGAACAGGCTGATTCCTAATCCTTCGGCCTTGAAACTGCCAGCACAATCGAAAGGTTTCTCGGCCCGCAGGTAGCGCTCGATCTGATGCTCGTCGAGATCGCGAAAGTGCACGGTAAAGCTTATGCAGTCGACCTGGATACTTCCGCTTCGGCTGTCCAATAGCGCGAGGCCGGTTAGAAAATTCACGCTTTTTCCGCTGCAGGCCTGCAATTGTTCGCTGGCGCGTTCGAACGTATGAGGTTTACCAAGAATCTGTTCCTCAAGCACGGCGACCTGATCGGATCCGATGATCAAGTGGTCTTGGTAGGTCTCGGCCATCGCTTGAGCCTTTTCGCTGGCCAGTCGGCGTACCAGTTGCTCTGGAAATTCTCCTGGGTGGGCGGTTTCGTCTAGCTGTGGAGCGCTGCAATCGAACGTCAACTGCAATCGCGAAAGCAGTTTGCGTCGATAGGGGGAGCTTGATGCGAGAAGCAGGCGGCGCATTTTTCTTCCTTTTATATAGGTGTCCGATTACTGGTCGGCTGAGCTCGATTGTGGGGTTGAATTCCTTTGACAGTCGAGGGGCGCATCCCTAGAATGCCGCGCTTATGTTGAAAGGACCAATACCTCCGCACGTAGATCCGCGCAAGCTCGCTGACCGAGCGGCTGCCCTGAAGGGTGAGCTGCAATTGTCTGAGCTGAAGCGGCTCGTCGATCCTCTTGAGGACGATAAGGGTGTGGTGCGCGCCAGTTTCGACTTCGGGCGCGACGAGCAGCGTACTGTGGTGATCCACAGCGAGCTGGATGTTGAGGTCACAATGATTTGCCAGCGTTGTCTGGAGCCGGTTGTTCTGCCTATTCACAGCGAATGCGACTATGCCGTGGTGAATGAAGGTTCGAGCAGTCAGCACCTGCCCAAGGGCTATGACGTGCTGGAAGTGGGAGAGGATCCTCTGGATCTGCTGGCGCTGGTTGAAGAGGAGCTCCTGCTCGCTCTTCCGATTGTTCCACTCCATGACCAAGAAGTTTGCCAGCCGCCGGTCGGGCCTGATGAGCCTGAGCCGAGTGAGGACGAGGTATCGCGGTCCAACCCGTTCAGCGTACTGGCGCAGTTAAAGCGTGACCCAAACGTTTAGGAGTTGATCCCAATGGCTGTTCAGCAGAACAAAAAATCCCGTTCCGCCCGTGATATGCGCCGTTCGCACGACGCGCTCGAGCCGAATGCCCTGTCCGTGGAAAAGAGCACTGGTGAAGTTCACCTGCGTCACCACGTTTCCCCGGAAGGTTTCTACCGTGGTCGTAAAGTGATCGATAAGGGCGCTGACGAGTAAATTCTTGTCCGCTCCGATCATAGCGATCGATGCAATGGGTGGGGACTTCGGTCCCCACTGCATTGTTCCGGCCAGTCTCCAGTGTCTGGCTGAATCCCCCTCGCTACGCCTGGCCCTGGTTGGCCAATCCTCCATTCTCGAAGAAATTATCGCCCGCCATGGTGGTGTGGATCGCACGCGTCTGACGATTGTCGATGCCGACGAAGTAATCGCCATGGATGATCGACCGATGCAGGCATTGCGTGCCAAGCCGCGCTCATCCATGCGCGTCGCTCTGGAGTTGGTGCGTGATGGCCAGGCTCAGGCTTGTGTCAGCGCCGGGAACACAGGCGCCTTGATGGCACTTGCTCGCCACGTGCTGAAGACGCTGCCTGGGGTCGATCGTCCGGCCATGATGACCGCTATCCCCACTATCGATGGAGCCTGTCTGCTGCTTGACCTGGGCGCGAACGTGGACTGCACTGCCGAGCAGCTCTATCAATTCGCGGTGATGGGTTCGGTTGCTGCGCAAAGTCTAGGGATCGAACATCCGAGAGTCTCGCTGCTAAATGTCGGTACAGAAGAAATTAAGGGAAATCAGCAGGTCAAGGCAGCAGCTGGGCTATTGCAGCAGGCTGGTGATATTAACTATCAGGGATTCATCGAGGGTGACGGGCTGTTTCGTGGCGAGGCTGACGTGGCGGTTTGTGACGGTTTCGTTGGCAATATTCTGCTCAAGTCCAGCGAGGGGCTGGCGCATATGGTTGCCTTGCGTGTCGAGGCGCTTTTTCGCCGTTCGCTGATCTCGCGTCTGGTCGGTGCGCTGGCTCTGCCGCTGTTGCGCCAGTTAAGGGCCGATCTGCGACCGGCACAATATAACGGTGCGAGCTTTCTAGGGCTTAAGGGTATCGTCGTGAAGAGTCACGGTGGCGCGGGTGCGGAAGGTTTTCGTTCGGCGATCCTCCGTGCAGCCCAGGATATGCAGCACAATCTGCCGGAGCAATTGCACAGTCGACTCGAGCTTATGCTCGTGACCAATCGGTCGGTAAGCGGCTCCGGTGATGTGACCGTTGCCGGCGGCTCGCCATCCAACTGAAAATTCGATGCGTCCTCGAGGCGTATTCTTTTTGACGAACAACCACAAGAGAGCCGTTTCATGTCCGCATCACTTGCATTCGTCTTTCCGGGGCAGGGCTCCCAGGCCCTTGGCATGCTCGCAGAGCACGGCGCCCAGCAATCGCTGATCGTCGACACCTTCGCTGAGGCCTCGTCGGTGCTTGGTTATGACCTATGGGCGCTTTCCCAACAGGGTCCAGAGGAACATCTGAATCAGACCGACAAGACTCAGCCGGCAATTCTTACGGCCTCGATTGCGCTTTGGCGTTTGTGGCTGGCTAAAGATGGTGCGAGGCCGGCGTTCGTTGCAGGTCATAGTCTGGGTGAGTATTCCGCTCTAGTCGCTGCGGGTAGCCTTCCATTCGCCGATGCGGTGAAACTGGTCGAGCTGCGCGGGCAGCTTATGCAACAAGCCGTACCGGCCGGTACTGGCGGCATGGCAGCAATCCTGGGATTGGAAGATGCAGATGTGTTGGCTGCCTGTCGCGAGGCGGCACAAGGCGAGGTGGTCAGTGCAGTCAATTTTAATGCGCCTGGCCAAGTTGTGGTTGCCGGTAGCGCCGCGGCCGTCCAGCGCGCTATCGAAGTTTGCAAGGCCAGGGGCGCCAAGCGCGCAATGCCGCTGCCGGTCAGCGTGCCGTCGCACTGTGATCTTATGCGCCCGGCGGCAGAGCGTTTTGCTGACTCCATCACTGGAGCAGCCTGGCGGGCGCCCGAGATTCCATTGGTCCAGAATGTCAGTGCGGCAATAGTTACGGATCTCGACACGCTCAAGCGTGACTTGCTGGCGCAACTTTATAGCCCGGTTCGCTGGGTCGAGACGATTGTCGCGTTGAGCGAGCGCGGTGTAACCGATCTGGTTGAATGTGGTCCGGGTAAGGTCCTTTCCGGACTCAACAAGCGCTGTGTGAAAGGCCTGAATACTTACAATCTGGACACCCCCGAAGCTGTTGCTGCCACTCGCGCCGCACTGGCCTGAACAAGGAGAAATTTATGAATTTGCAAGGCAAGGTTGCGCTGGTAACCGGCGCCAGTCGCGGTATTGGCCAGGCCATCGCGCTGGAGTTGGGCCGTCAGGGTGCGATCGTGATTGGCACCGCGACTTCTTCTTCGGGTGCCGAACGCATCGCCGAAACGCTCAAGCAAAACGGTATCGAAGGTACGGGTTTGGTCTTGGACGTTACGAGTGACGAGTCCGTTGCAAGCACTCTGGAGCAGATCCAGCAAAGCTTCGGCCAGCCGGCTATTCTGGTCAACAACGCAGGCATCACTCGCGACAATCTGATGCTGCGAATGAAAGATGATGAATGGCACGATGTGATCAACACCAACCTCAGCAGTCTCTATCGCCTGACCAAAGGCGTCCTGCGAGGCATGACCAAGGCACGCTGGGGGCGGATCATCAGTATCGGCTCCGTAGTAGGTGCCATGGGTAACGCCGGACAGGTAAACTACGCGGCGGCCAAGGCCGGGCTCGAGGGCTTCAGTCGCGCACTGGCCCGTGAAGTCGGCTCGCGCGGTATCACGGTCAATGCCGTGGCGCCGGGCTTTATCGATACAGACATGACGCGTGAGCTTCCCGAAGCTCAGCGTGACGCATTGCTGGGGCAGATCCCGCTGGGTCGGCTTGGGCAGGCGGAAGAGATTGCCAAGGTCGTTGTTTTTCTAGCTTCTGACGGCGCTGCCTATGTTACCGGGGCTACAGTTCCGGTGAATGGTGGCATGTACATGAGCTAATGTGACGCCCAACGCATGTAAGCAGTCATAACGGCTGATTAATTTCGTTATAAAACTGCGGCTTGTTTATAGACAGAAGGTTGAAAGCAGGTTCATGCTTGCCCGCTTTCAGCTTGAAATGCGGAAAACGCTTTCTATACACTACCGCGCAGACCAGCTGCCTGATTTTTCCATAGGAGTGAAAACAAGGTATGAGCACCATCGAAGAACGCGTCAAGAAAATCGTTGCCGAGCAACTTGGCGTCAAGGAAGAGGAAGTCACCAACAGCGCTTCCTTCGTCGAAGACCTGGGTGCCGACTCCCTTGATACTGTTGAGCTGGTTATGGCTCTGGAAGAGGAATTCGAGACCGAAATCCCGGACGAGCAAGCCGAGAAGATCACCACTGTTCAAGAAGCTATCGATTACATCAACGCGCACGCGCAGTAATTTGTAATCCTGCTTCGAAACCAGTAAGCCGCACTGCCTTGAACGGGCAGTGCGGCTTTTGTTTGAGTTAGCTGAATTAAGCTGTCGCGCATATGTGCGCGATGCCTGAAGTGGTTGGCTTTGATCCGTTGTAGCGGAGTCGAGCGAGCCAAATGTAAACGTAAGGAGAATTGCTGTGTCGCGTAGACGCGTCGTAATCACCGGGATGGGCATGCTATCGCCGCTGGGTAACGATGTGCCAAGCAGCTGGCAAGGGATTCTCGCCGGCCGCAGTGGCATCGGCCTGATAGAACATATGGACCTTTCCGCTTATTCCACTCGCTTTGGCGGATCGGTCAAGAATTTCGATGTCGAGCAGTACCTGCCAGCGAAAGAAGCACGCAAGCTCGATCTTTTCATCCAGTACGGGCTGGCTGCCAGTTTTCAGGCAGTGCGTGATTCCGGGCTGGAAATCAACGACGCCAATCGTGAGCGCATCGGTGTCGCCATGGGCTCGGGTATCGGTGGCCTGACCAATATCGAAAACAGCTGCAAGGCCCTGATCGAGCAGGGTCCTCGACGTATTTCGCCATTTTTCGTTCCTGGCTCGATAATCAACATGGTTTCGGGTTTCCTGTCGATCCACTTGGGCCTGCAGGGACCGAACTATGCCATCGCAACAGCCTGTACCACGGGAACGCACTGCATCGGCATGGCTGCGCGCAATATTGCCTATGGCGAGGCCGATGTAATGGTCGCGGGCGGCTCGGAAATGGCCGCCAGCGGGCTCGGAATTGGCGGTTTTGCTGCAGCACGTGCGCTTTCTACACGCAACGACGACCCGGCTGCAGCCAGCCGACCTTGGGACAAGGGGCGGGATGGCTTCGTCTTGTCCGACGGCGCTGGTGCGTTGGTCCTGGAGGAGCTCGAGCACGCCAGAGCCCGTGGTGCCAAAATTTACGCCGAGCTGATCGGTTTCGGTATGAGCGCCGATGCCTTTCACATGACTTCACCGCCGGAAGACGGCGCTGGTGCCGCGCGCTGCATCCGCAACGCCATCGTCGATGCAAAGATCGACATCAATCAGGTGCATTACATCAACGCTCACGGTACCTCTACGCCTGCCGGCGATAAGGCCGAAGCTGCCGCGATAAAGGCCGTGTTTGGCAGCCATGCCTATGAACTGTCGGTGAGCTCGACAAAATCGATGGTTGGTCACCTGTTGGGTGCCGCCGGTGCTGTCGAGGCGATTTTCAGCGTGCTTGCCATTCGCGATCAGGTCGCGCCGCCGACCATCAATCTCGATGAGCCGGATGACGGCTGCGATTTGGACTTTGTGCCGCACGAGGCGAAGCCAAGGACGATTGATGTCGCGGTCTCCAACTCCTTTGGTTTCGGGGGTACCAACGGTTCGCTGGTTTTCCGCCGGTTCACCGAGTGACACTGAGCTGGGTGGATGGGCAGCCCGCCGATGGGCTGCCCCTCCATGATCGAGGTTTTGCGTACGGCGACGGTCTGTTCGAAACCATACGGGTTATCGATGGTCAGCCGGAGCTGCTGGATCGTCATCTGGATCGTCTTGGTCTTGGTTGCCAGCGCTTCGCTATCCACTGCGACATGGCAGCTCTCCGTTCGCAAGTTATCGCGTTTGGCAAGACGCTTGGTACTGGCGTAGCCAAACTGGTCCTGACGCGTGGCGACGGTCGGCGCGGCTACGGCCCGCCAGCTGCCTGCCAGTCGCGAATCGTTCTGATGGGATCGCCACTGCCAGGTTACCCGGCCGAACATTCCGAAAAAGGCGTGCGCCTGTATCCCTGTGCGACCCGTCTCGCCGAGCAGCCGGCTCTGGCCGGGCTGAAACACCTCAATCGCCTGGAACAGGTATTGGCGCGTGCCGAATGGCAGAATCCCGACTTTGCCGAAGGGTTGATGCGCGATACTTCCGGGCGTGTCATCGAGGCGGTCTTCAGCAACCTCTTCATGGTCCAATCTGGGGTACTGCTGACCCCGTCGGTCGAGCGATGCGGTGTAGCTGGCGTAATGCGTGCGGAGCTCCTTCAGCGGGCCCAGGTCGCAGGAGTTCAGACCCAGATCGGTGATGTCTCGTTCGGACAACTGCTTGGCGCTGACGAGGTTTTCGTTTGTAACAGCCTGTATGGCGTCTGGCCTGTGCGACAGTTCGAAGCCAACGTCTGGCCGGTGGGACCGCTCACACGTAAACTCCAACGCCTAGTTGCTGATCTGTCGAGTAATACGTGATTCGAAAACTGTCTTTCGCGCTCTTGGGTGCCGTACTGGTCGCCGCGCTGGCGCTCGGTCTGGTTGCTTGGAAGCTTCACGCCGCTTTGGAGCAGCCATTGCAGCTCACCGAGGCGCAGACGCTGGAGGTCAAGCCCGGCGACACGCCCAGCGGTCTGTTTCAACGTCTGGAGCGAGAAGGGATGCTGAGCGACTCGTTCTGGTTGCGACTGCACTGGCGGCTGAATCTTTCCGGGCAAACCCTGCACAGCGGCGAATATCAACTGCGGCCGAAAATGACCGCGCGCGACATGATCGGGCTCTGGCAGCGTGGTGAGGTTGTTCAATACACCCTGACAATTGTCGAAGGCTGGAATTTCCGCCAGGTGCGGGCTGCGCTGGAGGCGCTGCCAACGATCCAGCAGACACTCAGCGGGCTATCGGATACCGAGGTCATGGCTCGACTCGGCCAAGCGGGTTTGCACCCAGAAGGGCGCTTCTTCCCGGACACCTACAGCTTCATCCGCGGAGTGACCGATCTCGAATTGCTCCAGCGGGCCTTTTCACGACTTGAAACCGTTTTGGCTGAAGAGTGGCAACAGCGCAGCGAGGGATTGCCCTATAGGGAACCTTATCAGGCGCTGATCATGGCTTCGATCATCGAGAAAGAGACTGGTGTACCGTCCGAGCGCGGTGAAATCGCCGGTGTTTTCGTCCGTCGCCTGGAGCGTGGGATGCTGCTGCAGACCGATCCGACAGTCATCTATGGCATGGGCGAGCGGTACCAGGGACGTATTACGCGCAAGGATTTGCGCAGGCCGACGCCCTACAACACCTACACCAATGCAGGACTGCCGCCGACGCCGATCGCAATGGTGGGCCGAGAGGCCATCCACGCCGCATTGCACCCGGTGGAAGGGAAAAGCCTCTATTTTGTCGCTCGTGGAGATGGTAGCCACGTGTTCAGTGACTCACTGAGCGAGCACAATCGTGCGGTACGCGAATACCAGCTCCAGCGACGCACCGACTATCGTTCCAGCCCACCCCCCCGGCAAGCGCCGGCGCCAATCGGGAATATCCAGTGACAGGACTCTTCATTACTTTGGAAGGGCCCGAAGGCGCAGGCAAGAGCACCAACCGGGAATATCTGGCTCAGCGTCTTCGTGAGCATGGCCTCGATGTCGTACTGACCCGTGAGCCCGGCGGAACACCGCTTGCTGAACGGGTACGCGAACTGTTGTTGGCGCCCGCGGACGAGCCGATGGCCAGCGATACCGAGTTGCTGCTGGTATTCGCGGCGCGTGCACAGCATCTCGCTCAGGTCATTCGACCAGCCCTGGCGCGCGGCGCTGTGGTGCTTTGCGATCGGTTCACCGATGCGACCTATGCCTATCAAGGCGGCGGTCGCGGCTTATCCTTTCAACGGATCGAGCAGCTTGAGTGCTTCGTGCAAGGTGACTTGCGCCCGGATCTGACGCTGATCTTTGATCTGCCGGTGGAGATAGGTTTGAGCCGCGCTGCCGCGCGTGGACGCCTCGATCGGTTCGAGCAGGAAGGCCTCGCCTTCTTCGAGGCCGTGCGTAGCGCATATCTCGACCGAGCCCGAGAAGTGCCGCAGCGTTATCGCGTAATCGATGCCGGCCAGTCCCTGTCTGCAGTGCAGCGGGATCTGGAAACGCTGGTGCCCGAGGTTTTGGAGCGTGCCCTTGGCTGACGGCATTCTTCCTTGGCAGAGTGACTTGTGGCAGTTGCTGGCAGGCCGGCAGCAGCACGCCCATGCCTATCTGCTGCACGGCCCCGCCGGTATCGGCAAGCGAGCACTGGCCGAACAGCTGATGGCGTTGCTGCTGTGCAAGCAGCCGTCGCTGGATGGCGCATGCGGACATTGCAAGGGCTGCCAGCTCCTCGCCGCGCATACCCATCCTGATCATTATGTTCTCGAGCCCGAGGAGGTCGATAAGGCCATTCGTGTCGATCAGGTGCGTCAGCTGGTCGGGTTCGTCAGCCAGACCGCCCAGCTCGGCGGGCGTAAGGTGGTGCTGCTCGAGCCGGCCGAGGCGATGAATCTGAACGCCGCCAACGCTCTGCTCAAAAGCCTCGAAGAGCCAGCGGGCGATACCGTGTTACTGCTGATCAGTCATCAGCCCAGCCGGTTGTTACCGACAATCAAGAGTCGCTGTGTGCAGCAGAGCTGTCCCTTACCTGGGCGTCAGCAAAGCCTGAACTGGCTTGGTGACAAGCTTCCCGACCTGTCGACGGCGCAGCGCGAGGAGCTGCTGACGCTGGCGGCGTATTCACCCCTGGCAGCGCTCAAGCTGCATGGGCTGGGCGTGCTGGAAATGCGCGTGCAAATCGTCGAAGGGGTCAAGAAGCTGCTCAAGCAGCAGCAATCGCCCAGTCAGTTGGCCGAAGCCTGGAATCCGTTCTCTCTGATTCTGTTATTCGACTGGTTCTGCGAATGGGCGCATCTGATTTTGCGTTTCCGGATGACCGGCGATGAAGCTGGGCTGGGTGCTGCCGATATGCAGAAGGTCGTTCAGTACCTGGCGCAGAAATCCTCGTCGGCCAAGTTGCTTGCGTTGCAGGATTGGTTGCTGGTTCATCGGCAGAAAGTATTGGGAAAAGCCAACCTCAACCGTGTCTTGCTTCTCGAAGCGCTGCTGGTGCAGTGGGCAAGCTTGCCCGGGCCAAGCTAGAATCCATCGGAACTGTTGTTAGGAATACCGCATGAGCCTGCCTGCAAACCTTGGTCCGCGTAACGGCATCCTGTCCCTGACCATCAAGGACAAGTCGGTGCTCTATGCGGCCTTCATGCCTTTCATCAAGCATGGTGGCTTGTTCATTCCCACCAACAAGAGTTACAAGCTTGGCGATGAAGTGTTCATGCTGCTGAGCCTGATGGACGAACCGGAAAAAATTCCTGTTGCCGGCAAAGTCGTGTGGATTACACCGAAGGGCGCGCAGGGCAACCGGGCGGCCGGCGTTGGTGTGCAATTCAACGAGGGCGACTCGACCGCCCGCAACAAAATCGAAACCTATCTGGCCGGCGCAATGAAGTCCGATCGACCTACTCATACGATGTAAAGCAATAACGCGACAGAAGCGCTGGAGGCCGGACGATGAGGCAGCGAGTGGGCTTAGGTATCAACAAGCTTGACCGGGATTCGCTACAGCCTCTCCAGCCTTCAGCTGCTTTCCCCTACAATGCACGCCCAATCATGGCTCGATGAGTAGCGTGTTCAATGCTGGTAGATTCTCACTGTCACCTCGATCGACTCGATCTCAGCGCGCACCAAGGCTCTCTTGATGCGGCATTGGCTGCTGCGCGGCAGCGTGGCGTCAATCACTTTCTCTGTATCGGCGTCAGTGCCGACAATACTGCAGCTGTAAAAGCGTTGGCAGAGCGCTACGACGATGTCGATTGCTCGGTCGGTGTGCATCCGCTTGATCTCAATCCAGGCGCAGAGCCTGTGCTTGATTGGCTGTTGAGCGAGCTGGAACACCCTCGAGTTGTTGCAATCGGTGAGACCGGCCTGGATTATCACTACGAACCGGAAGCCGCTGCATTGCAGCAACGATCCTTTCGTCTTCACCTGGATGCGGCGAAGGCGAGCGGCAAGCCTGTGATCGTGCATACCCGGGCAGCTCGTGCCGATACGTTAGCCTTGCTGCGCCAAGCCGCGCTGCCACAGGCCGGTGTTCTGCACTGTTTCACCGAAGATTGGGATATGGCAAAGGCGGCGCTCGACCTGGGCTTTTATATCTCGCTCTCAGGTATTGTTACGTTCCGCAATGCCGATGCCCTGCGTGAGGTGGCCAGGCAAGTGCCGGCAGACCGGCTGTTGGTGGAAACCGATTCCCCCTATCTGGCTCCGATTCCCTACCGCGGCAAGCCGAACCTGCCGCAATACGTACGCGAGGTTGCCGAGTTCCTAGCCGATCTACGAGGTGTGGACTTCGATGTGCTGGCTGAGCAGACCACCAGCAACTTCAAGCGGCTGTTCCCGTTGGCTCGGGTCACCGTCCGATAGGTTTCAGCGCGAGTCTTGACGCAGCCTTATCCGTTGTCGCGTGTACCATCCGCGCCGTTTTGGTGCTCGTGCCGCCAACGTTCCGAATACCCGCCATGGCGTTCCAGCTCGGCTTCGTCATTGCCCATCAGGCAGGGCGAGCCCTATTCATCGTCACGGCAAACAAGGTGGCGCCATGTCTAGCGACACGTTTCATACCGGTCCGCTTCAGCGTGGCCTAAAAAACCGGCACATTCAGCTGATCGCGCTCGGCGGGGCTATCGGCACGGGGCTTTTTCTCGGCTCGGCTGGCGTGCTTCGCAGTGCCGGGCCGTCGATGATCCTCGGCTACGCGATTGGCGGGCTTATCGCGTTTTTAATCATGCGCCAGCTCGGTGAAATGATTGTCGAGGAACCGGTTGCAGGGTCTTTCAGCCATTTTGCGCACAAATACTGGGCGCCGTATGCGGGCTTCCTTTCCGGCTGGAACTATTGGGTTCTCTACGTTCTGGTGGGGATGGCCGAGCTGACGGCGGTGGGCAAGTACGTGCAATTCTGGTGGCCGGAGGTGCCGACCTGGGCCACCGCAGCGGCCTTTTTCGTATTGATCAATCTCATCAATCTAGTGAACGTGAAGGCTTTCGGCGAGACGGAGTTCTGGTTCGCAATCATCAAGGTCGGTGCCATCCTTGGCATGATCGCACTGGGTCTGTATTTGCTGCTGAGCGGTGAGGGCGGTGAGCAGGCCAGCTTCAGCAACCTCTGGAGCCATGGGGGATTCTTCCCCAACGGCGTCAGCGGAATGGTCATGGCGCTGGCAATCATCATGTTTTCCTTCGGCGGGCTCGAGCTGGTCGGGATCACGGCTGCCGAAGCATCCGATCCGAAGACGGTCATTCCCAAGGCCATCAACCAGGTTGTCTACCGCATCCTGATTTTTTACATCGGTGCGCTGAGCGTGCTGCTGGCGTTGTATCCCTGGGATAGCCTGCTGGAGACGCTTGGGTCGGCAGGCGATCCCTACAGCGGCAGCCCCTTCGTGCAGATATTCTCTCTGATCGGCAGCGACACCGCGGCGCACATCCTCAACTTCGTGGTGTTGACGGCGGCGCTTTCGGTCTATAACAGCGGCGTCTACTGCAACAGCCGGATGCTCTACGGCCTGGCCGAGCAGGGCGATGCGCCGCGGGTGTTGATGACAGTGAATCGTCGCGGGGTTCCGGTGCTGGCCATTGCCGTTTCGGCGCTGGTAACCATGCTCTGCGTGCTGGTGAATTATTTGCTGCCGCAGACGGCCCTGGAATTGCTCATGTCGCTCGTGGTCGCCGCGCTATTGATCAACTGGACGATGATCAGCCTCGCCCATCTGAAATTTCGCAAGGCGTTGGAAGGGCAGGGCGTCGAGCCCTCGTTCAAAGCCCTCTGGTCTCCCTTTAGCAATTACCTCTGCCTGGCATTCGTGGCCCTGATCGCAGCCATCATGCTTTCGATGCCTGGGCTGCGCACCTCGATATTTGCCACGCCGTTCTGGGTGTTGTTCATCTGGATCTGCTTCCAGATTCGCTTGGTTAGCAGGCGCACCAAACACAGCTGATCCGCCACATCCATGCAAAAAAAACCCGGCTTCGCGAGGAGCCGGGTCAAGACCATTAGGAGTATGAGGTCACGTTCCTCGCTCCCTCAGCTGGCCGAGCATTGGGGGGATTGCGCGGCCAGTGCTTGAAGTATTGGCCTGGATTGACGACTCTGCAGCCCGATTCGCCGCGTTTTTAAAACGGATTTGGAATAGCTGCGGTGACGTTGATCGCTCACCTGATCGCAGCAAGATCACGAACCACCGACAAGGTTTGCTCAATGACGTCCGGGCGGGTGTAGAAGTGTGGCGAGAGCCGTACACCGCCGCCGCGAAGGGCGCAGACAATCTGCTCCGCCTTGAGACGATCGAACAGCGTCTGGTTTTCCAAGCCGCTGACCCTGAAGGTTATGATTCCGGCTCGCCGAAGCGGGTCGGCGGAGCTTAACAGTTCGACGGCGCGCATAGCTGATAGCTCGTGCTGCAGATGGTCGATGCGCTCGCTCAGCGCCTGACCCACGCTGTGCATGCCTACGTCTTCGAGCAGGGACAAGCTTGCTTCCAGCGCCATGGCCCCAAGCAGGTTCGGGCTGCCGCATTCGAAGCGGCGCGCGCTGCGGGCCGGCTCCCAGTCGCTTCGGTCGTAATCGCCGGCATGCTCGAGCATATGCCAGCCGTATTCATGCAGTTTTAATCGCGCACGAAGATCGCTGCGGCAGTAGAAGACGCCGAGCCCCTCGGGACCCAGTAGCCATTTGTGCCCGTCAGCCATGGCAAAGGCACACCGGTATTGCTGAACGTCGAACGGCAGCGCTCCCAGCTGTTGGATTGCGTCGATGCATAAAAGCACGCCACGCTGTTCGCAGCCCTCGCCAAGACGCGGCAAGTCGAGCCGCAGGCCGCTAGCGTATTGCACTGCGCTGATCGCCATCAGCCGCACCTTCGGCCCGCAGGCGGCCAGCAGATCGGCCTCGGGGTCGTCGCCCTTGAGATTGACCTGTATCACCTCGACGCCTTGCGGTTGCAAAGCCTCCCAGACCACCCGGTTGGACGGAAACTCCTCGTCGCTGATGATGATCTGGTCACCGGCTTTCCAATCCAGGCCGAATGCTACGAAGGACAGTGCCTCGGAGGTGTTCTTGACCAGCGCTATGTCTGCTGTGGTCGGTGCATTCAGCAGCCTGGCCAAGCGCCCACGCAGGCTCGTCTCGACATTCAGCCATGTTGGGTAGTCGCGTGCGCCGATTGTCATGTTCTGTTGAGCGAAAGCCGTCACTGCTTCTGTCGCCCGGCGCGGCCAGGGGGCGACGGCAGCATGATTCAGGTATCGCAGCCCTTCAATTTGAGGAAATTCGTCATTCAGCGTACTCATTGGCGATGTTCCGTGCATTTTCTGACCAGATAGGCATAATAATCTGCTCGATTTTTCATGTCGCAGCCTCATATGCAAAATGAACCCCGGAAGGTCCGCGAATTTCGCCGTCGCGAGCAGGAGATTCTCGATACTGCGCTTCAGCTTTTTCTCGATCAGGGAGAAGACAGCGTCACCGTCGAGATGATCGCCGACATGGTGGGCATCGGCAAAGGCACCATTTATAAGCACTTCAAATCCAAGGCCGAGATCTATCTTCGGCTTATGCTCGATTATGAGCGCGATCTGAACGAGCTTCTGCATTCGCCAAGCCTCGATCAGGACAAGGAGGCGCTATCGCGCGCTTACTTTGAATTCCGCATGCGCGATCCCCAGCGTTATCGACTGTTTGACCGGCTGGAAGAAAAAGTCGTCAAGGGCAATCAGGTTCCGGATATGGTCGAGGAGCTTCATCGTATCCGCGCATCCAACTTCGAGCACTTGACCCAACTGATCAAGGGACGCATATCCGAAGGCAAGCTGGAAGACGTGCCACCGTACTTCCACTATTGCGCAGCATGGGCGTTGGTGCACGGCGCTGTAGCGCTATATCACTCGCCGTTCTGGAGTAATGTCTTGGAGGACCAGGAAGGCTTCTTCCAGTTTCTGATGGATATCGGCGTACGTATGGGTAACAAGCGCAAGCGCGATTAGCCCATCGACTGGACGACGCTACCGTGTCTGCCAGCGCTGGCGCCGGTTCGCCGCACTGTCCAAGAGTCTGCCCTCGCCGCTGCGCTAGAAGAAGGCAGTATGGGCTGCAAGTTTCTCTTTTGTACTGAACTGGCTTGTTTGCTGCATGCTTCGCTATTCGCCGGTTTTCCGTCAGAGGCAGGAGCAAAAGATGAAAGTGTTTAGCCTTATCGCGGCGTTGCTCGTACTGAGCGGTTGCATGAAGGTAAGCGACATGGCCGAGGGCACGCGCCATCAACTGCGCGATGTGGGCATTCTCGATCACAGCGAGACTGTGCGGTCAGCGTCCTGGCGCTTGCAGCCCGATTCGTTCATCTATATCGCCCAAGGTCATTTCGTGCCGCCCGGCAATGCCTATCCCCGGCCGAACGTGGTAGCCGAGGAAGCCTTCAAGGGGTTCGTCGAGTATTTCCCGCTTGTCCGGCGAGCACCCGAGCCTGCCGGATTGGAAGAAGCATTGAACCAGGCGGCCGCTGTCGGTGCCCATTACTTGCTGTACACACGATTTGCCGCTGCCGATGATCGCATCGGCAGTTTCGATGAGTTCAATGATCAGCGCGCGTTTGATCGTCTGGGTGTCGACACAAGTGTGGTCCAGCTGATGCTGATCGAGACTGGCAACCGTTATCTTGTCGATACGGCACGAATCCGCAGTCGGGGCGGGCTGTTGAATATTTATGACGCGACGCCGCAGGTCTTGCTGGGTCCGCCTTTGCGAGACTACGCCCGGCGCCTGACGGGCCTCAGTCGTTAGGGAGAGCACATGAGCGATTCTGGAAAAGCCGCGGATCTGCTGGGTCAAATTCCGAAGTCTGAAAAGAAGGGCCTGCCTCCGGTGCATCTCTGGAACCCGCCGTTTTGCGGTGATC
This sequence comes from Stutzerimonas sp., assembly GCF_982611455.1. NCBI lineage: Bacteria > Pseudomonadati > Pseudomonadota > Gammaproteobacteria > Pseudomonadales > Pseudomonadaceae > Stutzerimonas > Stutzerimonas sp. The sequence continues at coordinate 173,416 of NZ_CEXBBO010000003.1, read as the reverse complement.
TGGATATGCGAATCGCCCGTGACGGTAGTTGGTATTACATGGGCACGCCGATAGGGCGACCCGCCATGGTGCGGCTTTTTTCCACGGTAATTCGGCGCGACGGCGATGATTATTTTCTGGTGACGCCAGTGGAGAAGGTTGGCATCAAGGTCGATGACGCTCCCTTCGTGGCGGTTCGGCTGGAAGTGGAGGGCAGCGGCGATGCACAGATCGTCCGCTTCATCACTAATGTCGACGATGAAATCGAAGCTGGATCGGAGCATCCGATGCGGGTCGAACTCGATCCCGATACTCAGGAGCCAACACCTTATCTCCATGTACGCGCCAATCTCGACGCGCTGATTCATCGCAATGTTTTCTACCAACTGGTCGAGCTGGCTGTGCCACGTGAGATCGAAGGCGCCACTTGGCTAGGAGTCTGGAGCCATGGGCAATTTTTCCCGATTGGCCGCACCGAATAGCCCTCACAGGAAGTGGCCCGTTCGGGTTCGCGTTTGTGTTAACTGAAATAGAAAAGGCTCCCGAGGGAGCCTTTTTGCACAATTACATGTTGGGGTAGTTAGGCCCCCCGGTGCCCTCCGGCGCCACCCAGGTAATATTTTGAGCGGGGTCTTTGATGTCGCACGTCTTGCAATGCACGCAGTTCTGCGCGTTGATCTGGAAGCGCTTGCTGCCATCGTCATTGTCTACCACTTCGTAGACACCAGCCGGGCAGTAGCGTTGGGCGGGCTCGTCGTACAGCGGTAGGTTCTTCTCGATCGGAATGCTCGGATCGGTCAGCTTGAGATGGACCGGCTGCTCTTCTTCATGGTTGGTGTTGGAAAGGAATACCGAGCTGAGCTTGTCGAAGCTGAGCTTGCCGTCCGGCTTGGGGTAATCGATCTTCTTCGATTCGGCTGCTGTCTTCAGGCATGCATAGTCCGGCTTGGTGTCATGCAGGGTGAAGGGAATCTTGCCACCGAAGATGTTCTGATCGATAAAATTGAATGCACCGCCCTTGACCGCTCCCCACTTGTGGATCGCTGCACCGAAATTGCGGCTGGCATGTAACTCTTCATAAAGCCAGCTGGCCTTGAAGCCTTCTTCGTAATTGGTCAGTTCGTCACCACCTTCGCGACCGGCGAACAGGGCGTCCGCAACCGCCTCTGCTGCGAGCATGCCGGACTTCATGGCCGTATGGCTGCCCTTGATCTTGGCGAAGTTCAATGTGCCTGCATCGCAGCCGATCAGTGCGCCGCCATTGAAGACCATCTTTGGTAGCGAATTGATGCCGCCCTTGGCGATGGCTCGCGCTCCATAGGAAACGCGCTTGCCACCCTCCAGGTACTGCTTTACCACCGGGTGATGCTTGTAGCGCTGGAATTCGTCGAAAGGAGAGAGGAACGGGTTGCTGTAGGACAGATCGACGATCAGGCCAACCACGACTTGGTTGTTCTCGATGTGATAGAGGAACGAGCCGCCAGTGTTCTCGTCATCCAACGGCCAGCCGGCGGTATGCACGACCAGGCCCTGTTCGTGCTTAGCGGGGTCGATGTCCCAGAGTTCCTTAATGCCGATGCCGTAGTGTTGCGGGTCGACATTGGCGTTGAGCTGGAAGCGATTGATCAGCTGCTTGCCGATATGGCCGCGGCAACCTTCGGCGAACAGGGTGTACTTGGCACGCAGTTCCATGCCAGGGGTGTACATGCCTTCCTTCGGATTGCCCTCGCGGTCCACCCCGAGGTCGCCGGTGAGGATGCCGCGAACCACGCCCTGTTCGTCGATGAGTGCTTCCTGAGCAGCGAAGCCGGGATAAATCTCGACACCGAGATTTTCGGCCTGTTGCGCCAGCCAGCGGCAAAAGTTACCCAGGGAAATAATATAATTGCCCTCGTTGTGCATGGTTTTCGGAACCAATGCATTGGGCAGCTTGCGAGCGGCTTCGGCGCTTTTGAGCAGGTAGATATCGTCGCGTTTGACGGGGGTGTTCAGTGGCGCTTCGAGTTCTTGCCAGTTGGGAAAGAGTTCATTCAGTGCGCGCGGCTCGAATACGGCGCCGGATAGAATGTGGGCGCCTACCTCGGAGCCCTTCTCGACGACGCAGACGCTGATTTCCTTGCCGGCATCGGCGGCTCGTTGCTTCAGTCGGCAGGCAGCGGAAAGGCCCGCGGGGCCGGCGCCGACGATGACTACGTCGAATTCCATGTATTCGCGTTCCATTGGCTATCTCCTACTCAAGGCTTGATTATTTTTTAGGTAGTGGAGGGCTGGATCGTTTCCCTGACCAGGCCGAGCTGCGGCATTATATATAGACGCCGGAACGGGTCCAATACAAACGTTTGTTTGAATTTACCGCAGGCCTGTTAGAATCGGGAAACTGCGGCTTATAACGGGGTATTTGCGTTATTGACCCCGGCCATCGCCAGCAGTCAAGATACGGGCAGTTTTGTGCTCGCCGAACAGGTCCGGTGGCTGAATTGACGGCCCGGACCTCGAGCATGGCTCGGTTCGCCTCGGCGAAATTCTATTCACCGGAGAGTAACGAGGAATCCATGAAGGTTCTTGTAGCTGTCAAACGAGTGGTCGATTACAACGTCAAGGTTCGCGTCAAGGCGGACAACTCTGGCGTCGACCTCGCCAACGTCAAGATGTCGATGAACCCCTTCTGCGAAATCGCCGTGGAAGAAGCCGTACGCCTGAAAGAGAAGGGTGTTGCGAGCGAGATCATCGTGGTTTCCATTGGTCCGACCGCTGCGCAGGAGCAGCTGCGTACCGCACTGGCATTGGGCGCCGATCGTGCCGTGTTGGTCGAGTCGACCGAAGAGCTCAACTCGTTGGCTGTGGCCAAGCTGTTGAAAGCCGTAGTCGACAAGGAACAGCCGCAGCTGGTCATCCTTGGCAAGCAGGCCATCGATAGCGACAACAACCAGACCGGCCAGATGCTCGGTGCGCTGACCGGGTACGCCCAAGGCACCTTCGCTTCCAAGGTTGAAGTCGAGGGCGACAAGGTCAAGGTCGAGCGCGAAATCGATGGCGGCTCGCAGACCGTTTCGCTGAATCTGCCGGCAATCGTCACCACCGACCTGCGCCTGAACGAGCCGCGCTACGCGTCGCTGCCGAACATCATGAAGGCCAAGAAGAAGCCGCTCGAAGTCCTGACTCCGGACGCATTGGGCGTATCCACCACCTCCACCGTGAAGACCCTGAAAGTCGAAGCGCCGGCTGCTCGCAGTGCGGGCATCAAGGTCAAATCCGTGGCTGAACTGGTCGAGAAACTGAAGAACGAGGCGAAGGTAATCTAAATGACTATCCTGGTTATCGCTGAACACAATAACGCTGTTCTGGCTGCTGCGACTTTGAACACGGTAGCCGCCGCCCAAGCGATCGGTGGCGACATCCACGTGCTGGTAGCCGGTAGCGGCTGCGGCGCCATCGGCGAAGCGGCTGCCAAGATCGAAGGCGTGTCCAAGGTGCTGGTCGCCGACGATGCCGCCTATGCCCATCAGCTGCCGGAAAATGTCGCGCCGCTGATCGCCGGCTTGGCCAAGGATTACAGCCACGTGCTGGCCGCTGCCACCACCAACGGCAAGAACTTCCAGCCGCGCGTTGCCGCTCTTCTGGACGTCGATCAGATTTCCGAAATCATTGCCGTCGAGAGCGCCGATACCTTCAAGCGCCCGATCTATGCCGGTAATGCGATTGCCACCGTGCAGTCCTCGGCGGCCATCAAGGTCATCACCGTGCGCTCCACCGGTTTCGATCCGGTCAGCGCTGAAGGTGGCTCGGCAAGCGTCGAGCAGGTTTCCGGTACTGGCGACAAGGGCATTTCCTCCTTCGTTGGCGAAGAGCTGGCCAAGTCCGATCGTCCTGAACTGACCGCCGCCAAGATCGTTATCTCCGGCGGTCGTGGCATGCAGAACGGCGACAACTTCAAGCATCTGTACTCGCTGGCCGACAAGCTCGGCGCTGCCGTCGGTGCCTCGCGCGCGGCGGTCGATGCCGGCTTCGTGCCGAACGACATGCAGGTCGGTCAGACCGGTAAAATTGTTGCACCGCAGCTGTACATCGCCGTCGGCATTTCCGGTGCGATCCAGCACCTGGCGGGCATGAAGGACTCCAAGGTGATCGTCGCGATCAACAAGGATGAAGAAGCGCCAATCTTCCAGGTCGCCGATTACGGCCTGGTTGGCGATCTGTTCGAGATCGTGCCGGAGCTCGAGAAGCTCGTTTGAGCTGATCTGCTTCAAAAAAACCCGCTCCTAGGAGCGGGTTTTTCATGGCCGCTCGGTTGCCGTGGCCAGTGGTAAGATCACCGCCTGGCTCCGAGAGGTGCCTATCCGATTTCGAACGATGAGGTTCTCCATGCGCTGTGCCGTTCCGCTGAAATCCGCTTTGATCGCGCTGCTGCTGGCGGCACCGTTAGTTGCGAGCGCTGCGGCTGCAAAGTGTGACCGGCTGATTGCAACGGGCGGAGCGGACAATCCACCGTTCTTATGGCGTGATCCGCAGAATCCCAAGCGGTTGGTGGGTGCAAATGCCGATCTGCTGAAGACCATCACCGATTCACTCGATCTGAAGCTCGAGGTTCTCTACACAGGCGATTCCGACAAGGCGCTTGAGGAGGTTCGCAGCGGCCGGGTGGATCTGCTGGCTGACGCGACGCTCAGCGCCCGGGAGTTGGCGCATCTGGATTTCATCCATCCATCTATTTCCGGCTTGCAGATGGCTGCCTGGGTGCGCAACGAGCCGGGTTTTCTCTACGCTAGCCGTGACGATCTCTTAGGCCAGACGGGTGCTTACATAGCAAGCGCCCGTTTTGGCAGCGAGTTCGAAGAGTATGCCAAAAATAAACTCCGTCTGAGCTCGTCGCCAAGCCTGGCCGAAGCCATGCAAAATTTGCTGGCCGGTAAAATCGATTACGTACTGCACGAGCGTTACAGTGCAGTCGCGTTGGCCGAACCGCTGGGTTTGCTCGATGACGTACAGCGGCTGGAACCGCCGGTGTTCAGTCGCGGCATGCATTTCGCCGTGGCGCACGACTCGGCCTGTAACGGACCTTGGCTGCGAGGACAACTGGCGATAAAAATGACAGAATTGCGTGCCTCCGGGGTTCCGCAGCGGCTGCTGACGGAGAATATCGATCGCTGGACGCAACAGCAGCTAGCACCGTCAAGCAATCCGCAACGCTAGGGTCTGTTAACGTTTCGTTCGCGGCCGCGCCGGAGCCTGTTTTTTCGCGAAACAAGACACGAGAAGCGCGGTTTGGTCGTTCCAAATAAGCGACGAGAAACGCAGTGTCGCGAAAAAACAGGCCCGGCCCTTCGGGTTGCGCTTCAAATATCGCCATGCGACGTTGCGGGACTTGGCAAGGGAACAACCATTACCTGCGTCCCGCGCCTTGCCTGGCGATATTTGACGCAGCAACGCGGCTCGCGACGAAACGTCAACAGACCCTAGGATCAAACTCGTGAAAAAACATCTTTCCTGCATCCTCGTGCTGCTGGTGGCTGGCTGTGCCAGCGATCCGGCGCCGACCGAGCAATTACGTCTGACTGAGCAGGCGTTGATCCAGGCGCGGGCAGTTGGCGCGTCGGAGCAGACTCCGGAATTAGCTCTCGCTGAACAGAAGCTCGCGGCGGCTACCGCTGCGATGAAAGAAGAGCGCTATCGGGAGGCTCGCCTGCAGGCCGAGGAGGCAGAGCTGGACGCTCGGCTGGCGGAAGCGGCAGTGCTGAACGAGAAGAGCCAGCTGGAGGTGGCAGAGTTGAACCGGCACATCGCACGGCTACGCGAACAGTTGGGGGATTTGCAATGAAGCCAGCTCGCCTCGTACCCGTATTGCTGGTCGCGCTTGCCGGACTTCAGGGTTGTGCAACGCCAGAACAGTCACTGGAGCAAGCGGCTACTGCGTTTCAGGGCGTCAGCGAGGATCCGCAGGTGCTCCGCGATGCGCCCAAGGATGTGATGCGGGCCGGCGAGTCGTTAGAGCGAGCCAAGCGCTTTGCCAGTTACCTGGGCAGCGCGGAGGATGTCAGCCATTACGCAAATCTCAGTCAGCGCTATAGCGAGATTGCTCGCCAGCACAGCGAGCAAATGCAGAATCAGCGGCGTGCTGCGCAGTTGGCCATGGAGCGTGGGCGCCTGCGTCAGACCTTGCAGGAAGCCAAATTGCTCGACATGCAGCAGCAGGGCCGCTGGTTGGAAGATCAGATGATCAGCTTGGCTGCCGCCGAAACCGACCGCGGCCTGGTAATGACCTTGGGCGACGTGCTGTTCAAGGCGGCAAGCGCTGACCTGAACGCTGCTGCCAATCGCACACTGCTAAAGCTGGTGCATTTCCTCCAGCTCAACCCCAACCGTATGGTCCGGATCGAGGGATACACAGACAACCGAGGCGACACGGCGGAAAATCTTGCGCTGTCCCACGCCCGCGCCCAAGCGGTGGGCGACTTTTTGCAGGACCTGGGCATCGACACACGACGCATGGAGGTGGTGGGTTACGGCGAGCAGTTCCGCATCGCCGAGAACGCTTCGGCCCGCGGGCGGGCGCAGAATCGGCGGGTCGAGATCCTGTTTTCCGATGAGCAGGGACGGCTGGGTAGCCCACGTTGACACTCTGTCGGCTTCCGCAAACGTAACTGACTGTGTCGGCGAGTTAGACTGTAACTGTATTGGTCATGCATAACGGTGCTGTACTACTGTTATGGTCCAGTTGGCGGAGACGGACCATATGACCAATCTGTTGCTTTATCAGCGTATCGCTCACCAGCTCGCCGAAGATATTCGGCGAGGCGTTTACCGGCCGGGGGAACGTGTGCCCTCGGTGCGCAAGATGAGCATGCAGCTGAACGTCAGCCACGCGACGGTCCTACAAGCCTATGCCAACCTTGAAGACCAAGGGATGATCCGTGCTCGTCCGCAATCCGGTTTCTATGTCCACCATACGCCTGCACTGACGGCGCCCACGCCCGATATCGCCCAGGTTGAGCGGCCGACCTTGGTCACGCGCAGCAGCATCATCAACCAAGTGTTGAGCGAGTCGCGCCGCGATGGGCTGATTCCTTTGGGCGCCGCCGTTCCTCATGTCGACTACCTACCGGTGCGCGCCTTGCATCAGCAGCTCGCCAAGGTCACTCGCTTCCAGAGTCAGCGGGCGTTCAGCTACATGTTCAGCCCCGGTTACGAGCCACTGCGCCGGCAGGTGGCGATTCGCATGCGTGACGCCGGCGTGGTCGTCGGTCCGGATGAAATAGTGATTACCCATGGTTGCGTCGACGCCCTGCAGATGTCCTTGCGCGTACTGACCAAGCCGGGCGATCTGATCGCGGCGGAATCGCCCAGTTACTACGGCTTGCTCCAGCTTGCCGACTTGCTCGGGCTCAAGGTCATCGAGATTCCCTGCGATCCGGATACCGGGCTCAGTCTCGAGGCGTTGCAACTGGCAGCCAGCCAATGGCCGATCAAGGCGCTGGTGTTGACGGCACGCCTGAGCAACCCCCTCGGCGGCAGCATGCCTGAGGCGCGGCAAAAGCAATTGCTGAAGCTGGCGGCGAATTTTGACATCCAAGTTGTCGAAGACGATATCTATGGTGAATTGTTATTCGATGCGGGGTCCATTAAGGCGCTCAAATCCAATGATGGCGACGGTCGCGTGACTTATTGCTCGAGCTTCTCCAAGACGATTTCGCCGGGTGTACGCATTGGCTGGATCATCCCCGGGCGTTATCGAGAAGAAATACAGCGACTGCAAACCTTCAGCACGCATTCGGCCTGCAGCGTCACACAGATGGGGGTCGCCGCGTATCTGGAGAATGGTGGCTACGATCGCCATTTGCGTTATATCCGCCATGAGTACCGCAAGAATCTCAGCGCTTTTCAATTGGCGGTGCAGCAGTACTTTCCGGAAGGAACCCAGATGACCCGCCCAACCGGCGGATTCATTCTATGGGTCAGCCTGCCGGCGCGGATCAACACCAAGGAGTTGCATGTGCAGGCGTTGGAGCGAGGAATCAGCATCGCGCCGGGCCTGATTTTCAGCAACACCGAGCAATTCAATCACTGCGTGCGGCTCAACTGTGGGCTGCCCTGGACGACAGAGGCGGAACGGGCCCTGAAGACGCTTGGCGAGCTTACGGCCGAGCTCTGTCGACAATCGAACTAGCTGGATCGGAGGAGGGCGCTGGCGATGAAGTTGTTAATGTTCCTGCTTGCGCTGTCGCTGTTGAGCGCATGCGACGGTGACAACGTGCCGGCCGAACCCAGCCCACCACAGCCGCCGAAGGTTCGAGTCGCTAATAGCGAGCAGGCGCCTTTGTCGACGCCGGTCGAAAGCGAAGATAGCGCTCCTCCGAAGATCGAGATCGAAATCGAGCCGGTTACTGCTGGGGATCCCGATGAGCTGCCATCTGATCGGGTCACGCCTGCCACCAAACCGGCCGCCCCGGTTGCGCCGAAGATGAAGGTTGCGGTCGAGGATGTCGAATTGCCTGAGCCGAAACTCGATTTGAGCCTGCCCGAGGATTGGTCGGAGCAGCTTGAGCCAGGCCAGGATGCGACGACCATGAACTTATTGCCGCCCTTATTCGATTCCGGTGATTCACGCTCGCTGCAGATGAGCGGACGCCTCCTGCCGGGGATGGAACACGATGATGCGCTAGTCGACGGCGCTCAGATCAATTTCGAGCTCAAGCGTTGATTTCGCTACCAGGCCCGGTATCAAGCGGGGTTCGGCCCAACGGCTCGGTTTCGTCTGTGCTGGCCTGGTTCAGCAAGGCATGCAAGTCTTTAGCCCGAAGCGGTTGGCTCATGTGGAAGCCCTGAATTTCGCTACAGCCGTCGGCAAGTAGCAGCTTCAGTTGTTCCGAGGTCTCTACGCCTTCAGCCGTTACGCGCATACGCAAGCCATGCCCCAGATCGATGAGTGCTTTAACGATGGAATGATCTTCAATCGAGCGCGACATTCCGGCGACGAAGCTACCGTCTATCTTGATCATGTCGAACGGGTAATTGCGCAGATTGCTCAGCGAGGAATAGCCAGTACCGAAATCATCCATGGCGAGTCTCACGCCCAGTGTTTTCAACTGGCTAAGTACGTCCAGTGTGCGCTGGCTCTCCTGAAGCAATGCCGTTTCTGTTATTTCGAGCTCTAAGCGGCTGGCTGGCAGTCCGCTTTCGCCAAGAGCGCTATGAATCATTTCGAAAAGGTCATCGTTGCGAAGCTGCAAAGGGGACAGATTGACCGAGACCATGAGATCGCTTGTCCAGCCTGCGGCTTCGCTACAGGCCTGGCGCAGGACCCATTCGCCGAGCGGGACTATCAGCCCGGTTTCCTCGGCCAAAGGAATGAAATGCTCAGGCAGCAGCAGGCCGCGAGCCGGATGCTGCCAACGCAGCAACGCTTCGGCGCCATTGATGCGCATGCCTTCGCTGAAATAACGAGGTTGGTAGTACACCTCGAATTGGCCTTCGGCAATCGCCTGACGGAGCTCGTCTTCCTGTCGGCGCCGCTCGAGTAGCCGCCTGTCCATCTCGCTGCCGTAGAACCGCCAAGTCCCGCGGCCGTCTGCCTTGGCTTGGTAAAGCGCGATATCCGCGCAACGCAATAGCTCGTTGGCCTGCGTTGCATCGGTTGGCGCCATGGCGATGCCGACGCTGGTACCTATGTAGATCTGCTTTTCTTCGTACAGGAAGGGCTCGCTGATAGCTTCGACAATCCGAAGGCAAAGCTTCTCGACGTCTTCGTTGTGTTGTAAGCGGCTCATCACCATGACGAACTCGTCGCCGCCCAGACGGGCAACCAGATCGTCTCCTCTGATGCACTGCTTGAGGCGATTGGACACGCCGACCAGCACCTCGTCGCCGGCGCCATGGCCTAGCGTGTCGTTCACCGGCTTGAAGCGATCCAGATCGATATAGAGGACGGTCAGTCGTGAGGCGCTCGTCAGCGAATTGAGCTTGGTTTCCAGATAGTCGCGCAGCCGGTTGCGGTTCGGCAGCCCGGTCAAGGCGTCGTGCTGAGAAAGATACTGTACGCGTGCCTGGGCCTGGGTCTCTTCGGTGACGTCACTTGCGGTACCCCGATAACCCAATAAGTCGATACCGCGGTGGATGGCGCGCGCGGAGAGCCGGCAGTACCGCTCGCAACTGTTTGCTGCATGATAGCTGCAGCGAAGCGGCGTTCTGTGCGGTGCGGCCAGCCAGTCCTGTAGCGCGGCGTGGTCGCTGATCAGCAGGTCGATCAAGGGCCTGCCAATCCAGGCGGCTGGGTCGTGGCCGGTAATTTCCTCGAAACGACTGGACAGATAAGTCAGCCGTGCGTTCTGGTCGGTTTCCCAAATCCAGTCGGATGCGGCTTCCGCCACGTCACGGAAACGTTCTTCACTGGCTACCAATGCCGTGCGGCTTTTCGACAGTCGCTTGTAATTGGCATCCATCAGCCTCACGGTCTTCAGCGCTTGACGCAGCAACAGCCAAGCCAGCAAGCCGAGCCCAAGGGTGACCACGGCCAGCACCGGCAGGGTCATCCACAACAGATAGCGCCCAGGCTGGGACACGGTCCAGGTAAATAGCACCGGCGACCCGTCGAGCATTTTCGTTTTGATGAAAGTTTGCTCGGTGCGGACGGATTCGTCACGGCCCCGCAGTCCTTCGATTGAATATTCCTGACCCAGGTGGAGCAGCAAACCGGGATCCAACACATCCACGAAAAGCAATATCGAGGCGGGGCCGGGGGCTTCTTCCACATCGCTGCCGCCAGTCGTCATTACTGCTGCGGCAGCGATCGCCGGGTGACCTTCGGCCGAAAGCAGGCCGGCCGCGGTTTCTTCGTCTTCCAGCGCTTCGCGCGCCTGAGTCAACAGCACATCGAGCCCGCTGCCGAGCCACTGGTGCGCATCGACCTGAGCCAGGTTCCCGCGGATCACCGAATAAGTGGTTTCGCCGGCCGAATCGACGACAAACACCGCTTCGTAACCGAAATCTTCATACAGGGACGGGCCAAGGTTCGCTTGATCGTAAGCCCAGTTCAGATTGATTTTCTTGCTCAGATTGGCATACGCATCGCCCCAGAACGCGTTATCCGCGACATGGCGATTCATGCCGCTCATATGTGCCTCGAATGCCTTACCGGCCAGAAAGCGCTCCTGGGTCACAGCATCTTGGTCGATCGTATTGGCGATCTGAATCACCGCGACCGCTGCAGCGAGCAGCGCAACGGCGAGCAGGGCGGCGATGCCTGGCAAAATTCGACGGGAGAACGCGGTGTGGGCCTTGGGTCTGATGTCCTCGGCCGAGGAGGAGACTGCTGACATCAATGCTTCCTTGAAGGGGAGGCAGAATATTTACCGGAATATTGGCAAAAAGCCATCGCTATTTATTGCGTCCGCCATTTTTTCGGCGCGGAGAGATGGATGTGCAAACGCGGCTATAAATGATCCGCGTGCTTATTTGTTACGGGCATCTTCGGCATCTGCTTCGGCGTTGCGCTGTGCGATTTTTTGTTTCTGTTGTTCGGTCAGCGGAACCTTGTGTGCGCTAGCACGTAGCGTCAACAGCCCGCCGATAATCATTCCGAGCACCAGAATCAGTAATAGCCAGATATACCAAGGCATTCGTTTCTCCTTATTAAGACCTGCTTTTCACCTTACGCCACCGCACATGGCTGCGCCATTCGCGCCTGTGCCTAACTCACATCCAACTTGATCACAGCGCCCGATGGCACCGCCTGGTTCGCTGTTTTCTGCGACAATGCGCGCCGAATTTTGCCGAGGACTCGCCATGACTTGCCAGACGCCTATCATCGTTGCGCTCGATTTTCCTTCTCATGATGCGGCGCTGAAACTAGCCGGGCAGCTCGATCCGGCGCTTTGCCGCGTCAAGGTCGGTAAGGAACTCTTTACCCGCTGCGGCCCGCCAGTAGTAGAGGCGCTCCAAGCTAAAGGATTTGAGGTCTTTCTGGATCTGAAATTCCATGACATTCCCAATACCACCGCGATGGCCGTCAAGGCGGCTGCGGAATTAGGCGTATGGATGGTCAACGTGCATTGCTCGGGTGGTCTGCGGATGATGGCGGCCTGTCGGGAAACCCTGGACAAGGCGGGCGGGGCGAAACCGTTGCTGATCGGCGTGACGGTGCTGACCAGCATGGAGCAGACGGATCTTGCCGACATCGGTCTGGATCTAGAGCCGAAGCAGCAGGTCTTGCGTCTGGCAGGCCTGGCGGCAAAGGCTGGACTGGACGGACTGGTCTGTTCGGCGCAGGAGGCGCAATCTCTGAAAGCGCAGTTCGCGCAGTTGCAACTGGTTACGCCAGGTATTCGTCCTGCTGGAAGCAAAGCGGATGATCAGCGGCGGATTCTGACTCCAGCCGAGGCAATGGCAGCGGGTTCGGATTATCTGGTGATCGGTCGCCCGATTGCTCGGGCGACCGATCCGGCCCAGGCGCTGGCTGCGGTGGTGGCCGAACTGGCCGATCGATAGCACGCTTTTACCGGTCGCCTCCGTTAAGACGACCGGTACTGCGGCACGGTGGTTTAACCGACTTTCAGTACCAACTTGCCGAAGTTGCCGCCGGTGAACAGTTTCATCAGCGTGTCGGGGAATGCCTCCAGTCCTTCGACGATGTCCTCTTTGCTTTTCAGCTCACCGCTTTGCAGCCAACCGGCCATTTCTTTCATGGCTTCGGGATAACGCGATACATAGTCGGTGACGACCATGCCCTGCATCCTTGCTCGATTGACTAGCAAAGACAGGTAATTGGCAGGGCCTTTGACCGCTTCCTTGTTGTTGTACTGACTGATCGCGCCGCAGATCACCACGCGAGCACCAAGGGTGATACGTGTCAGCACAGCGTCGAGAATATCGCCACCGACATTGTCGAAATAAACATCGACGCCTTTGGGACATTCGCGCTTGAGACCCGCTGCCACGTCTTCGCTCTTGTAGTCGATGGCGGCGTCGAAACCGAGCTCTTCGGTAAGAAAGCGACACTTGTCGGCGCCACCGGCAATACCCACCACACGGCAGCCCTTGAGCTTGGCGATCTGCCCGGCAACGCTGCCTACCGCACCGGCAGCGCCCGATAGCACGACGGTCTCGCCGGCCTTCGGTTCACCCACAGTTAGCAGGCCGAAATAGGCGGTCATGCCGGTCATGCCCAGCGCGGACAGATAGCGCGGCAGCGGCGCCTGGTTCGGGTCGACCTTGTAGAAGCCTTTGGGCTCGCCGAGGAAGTATTCCTGAACGCCCAGTGCTCCGTTGACGTAATCGCCTTCCGCGAAGCCTGGATGCTGAGACGCGATCACCCTGCCGACGCCGAGCGCGCGCATCACTTCACCGATACCCACCGGTGGAAGATAAGACTTGGCATCGTTCATCCAGCCGCGCATGGCCGGGTCCAGCGACAGGTATTCGTTCTTGACCAGGATCTGGTTCGGCCCGGGTTCGCCCAGCGGCTTTTCGACGAATTCAAAAGTGTCGCGTGTGGGGGCGCCGACAGGGCGCTTGGCCAGCAGAAACTGGCGGTTGATGTTGTCCATGAAAGCCTCTGGTCGATTGCAAAAGCTTGGTTTAGCCCGCCCAGACTATCTCTGCAAGCAAGGCCGGAAATTTGGAATGCATCGGCATCCGTCTGAGTGATATCGCCTCGCGGCAGTTAAGTGGAGCAAAGGATGACGGTATAAGCGTGACTGGCATTTGGCTTGTGGTCACTTTCGGACTCGGTGCCGTTATTTCAATCGATAGGATATTCACCATGAGCATGTCTTTTTCCGGGCAGGTCGCCCTGGTTACCGGCGCAGCAGCAGGAATCGGCCGCGCCACGGCGCTGGCGTTCGCCGAACAGGGTCTCAAGGTGGTCGTGGCGGATGTGGATGAGGCGGGCGGCGTTGCGTGCGCCGAAGCCATTGTCGAGGCTGGTGGCGAGGCTGTGTTTGTGCGTTTCGACGTCACCCGTGACGATCAGGTCAAAGCCATGATCGAGCAGGTAATCGTGAACTATGGGCGTCTCGACTACGCCTTCAATAACGCCGGGATCGAGATTGAACAAGGCCGCCTGGCTGAAGGCAGCGAAGCCGAGTTCGATGCCATCATGGGTGTGAACGTCAAAGGCGTCTGGCTGTGCATGAAGCATCAGTTGCCGCTGATGCTGGCGCAGGGCGGCGGTGCCATCGTCAACACCGCTTCGGTAGCGGGCCTTGGGGCGGCGCCGAAGATGAGCATCTATTCAGCGTCGAAACACGCTGTGATTGGCCTGACCAAGTCGGCGGCGATCGAATATGCCAAGAAAAAAATCCGAGTCAACGCCGTCTGTCCGGCGGTGATCGACACCGATATGTTCCGCCGTGCCTACGAGGCGGATCCGCGCAAGGCGGAATTCGCCGCGGCCATGCATCCGGTCGGCCGGGTCGGCAAGGTTGAAGAAATCGCCGCCGCGGTGCTTTATCTCTGCAGCGACGGCGCAGCCTTCACGACTGGCCACGCACTGGCTGTTGATGGCGGCGCCACGGCCATCTGAGCGTACCAACAGCCGCGGCGATCAGATCGCGGCCTTGCGCCCGCTGACGATCAGCAACGTCAAAATTCCCGCCACTAGTCCCCACAATGCCGAGCCGATGCCGAACAGCGTCAGGCCCGACGCAGTGACCATGAAGGTAATCAATGCTGCCTCGCGCTCGCGCGGTAGCTGCATGGCCTGGGTCAGGCCGCTACCGATCGAGCCGAGCAACGCCAGCGCTGCGATCGACAGCACCAGTGCCGGAGGGAATGCGGCGAACAGGGCCGCCAACGTCGCTCCGAATATTCCGGCGATCCCATAGAACAATCCGCACCAGACCGCCGCGGTGTAGCGCCGGGATGGATCTGGATGCGCCTCCGGCCCGCTGCAGATCGCCATGGTGATGGCGGCTAGATGGATGCCGTGGGAGCCGAACGGGGCGAGCAGGATCGAGGCGATGCCGGTCGTGGAAATCAGTGGCGAGGCGGGTACTTGGTAACCCTCTGCTCGCAGTACGGCCAGGCCCGGCATGTTCTGCGAGGCCATGGCGATGACGAACAGCGGAATGCCAATGCTGAAAATCGCCGCGAACGACAGCGTCGGTGAGGTCCAGACCGGCACGGCGATTTCCAGGCTCAGCTCGCGGAAGTCCAGCAAGCCCAGCCCGCCGGCCAGCGCACAGCCGACGATCAGCGCCGAGAGCACCGCATAGCGCGGCACCAAGCGCTTGGCCAGCAGATAACTGAAGAACATCCCCAATACCAACAAGGGCTGCACTTCGACGGCGCGGAAGATTTCGCTGCCGATGTTGAACAACACGCCGGCCAGCAGCGCCGCCGCCAGAGACGCCGGCACTTTGCGCATCAGGCGCTCGAAGCTGCCGGTGAGCCCGCACAACGCGATGAGTGCTGACGCAAAAACAAATGCACCGATCGCTTCGCCATAGGGAACGCCGGGCAAGCTGCTGATCAGCAGCGCTGCACCGGGTGTCGACCAGGCGATGACCACCGGAGTTCTGTAGCGCAGCGACAAACCGATGCTGCATACCGCCATGCCGATCGATAACGCCCAAATCCAAGAGGAGATTTGCGCGCCGCTGAGTCCCGCTGCCTGGCCTGCCTGAAACATCAATACCAGCGAGCTGGTGTAGCCGGTGAGCATGGCAATGAAGCCGGCCACGATCGTCGAGGCTGAGCTGTCGGCGAACGGGCGCGATAGTGAGCGGGCAGCGTCCGGCATGGTTGCTCCTGTTGAATTTTCGAATTGCCTAGACTATGAGCGGCGCTGATTCGCGTCACCGTACAGCCGGCGGGACGATTGGCGTTACAGATAGAGCCGATAAAAAGCGCTGGAGGCTGCTCGAAGCTGGGCGAGAAAGCAGCAAGCCGCAGAGGCAGCTTAAGAGCATGGCGCAATTCAAGGTCGATGCTGTCCAGCCTCCAGCCTCCAGCCTCCAGCCAAGCTGGCATCGATGTTGCTATTACTCATGTGCTTGCTGCGAAGCGTCAAAAAAACCGCAGCTGTCGGAGGAATAGATGAGCCAGGGTATTGAATTCAATCGCTTGATGCTGGAAATGCGGGCCATGCAGACCGATGCAATGGCGCGCTCGAAACCAGTTGTCGCTGCCCCCGAGGCTGGCGCGCCGAGCTTTTCCGACATGCTCGGTCTGGCCGTCAATAAAGTGAGCGAAACCCAGCAAGCCTCCAGCCAACTGGCCACTGCCTTTGAGATGGGGCAGGGCGGCATCGATCTGACCGAAGTCATGATCGCTTCGCAGAAAGCCAGCGTTTCCTTTCAGGCCATGACCCAAGTGCGTAACAAGCTGGTGCAGGCGTATCAAGACATCATGCAGATGCCGGTTTAAGGCAGGGTTTGAATAATGGCTGAAACGCTTAGCAAAGTTCCGGCAACGGTTGAATCGGGTGACCCGAAGAAGCCTCTGCTTGGCCTGTCCTTCCTGGAAAATCTTTCCGAAATGTCGATGTTGCGGCAGATCGGCCTGCTCGTCGGGCTGGCTGCGAGTGTCGCCATCGGCTTCGCCGTGGTGCTCTGGTCGCAGCAGCCAGACTATCGGCCGTTGCTTGGTAGCCTGGCCGGGATGGATGCCAACCAAGTGATGGAAACCCTTGCGGCCGCCGACATTTCTTATACCGTCGAGCCCAACTCCGGCGCCTTGTTGGTCAAGGCCGACGATCTCGCTCGTGCGCGGCTGAAACTCGCCGGCGCAGGCATTGCACCGACTGACAGCAACATCGGTTTCGAGATTCTCGACAAGGAACAGGGCCTCGGCACGAGCCAATTCATGGAGGCCACGCGTTATCGCCGTGGCCTGGAAGGGGAGTTGGGTCGTACCGTATCCAGCCTCAACAACATCAAGGCGGCACGCGTGCATCTGGCGATTCCGAAGAGTTCGGTCTTTGTCCGTGACGAGCGCAAGCCCAGCGCCTCAGTTCTGGTTGAGCTCTATCCGGGCCGCAGCCTCGAGCCGAGCCAGGTGATGGCGATCATCAACCTGGTGGCCACCAGCGTGCCGGAGCTAACCAAGTCACAGATCACTGTGGTCGACCAGAAGGGCAATTTGTTGTCCGACCAGCAACAGCTCTCCGAGTTGACCATGGCCGGCAAGCAGTTCGATTACAGCCGTCGCATGGAAAGTCTCTACACCCAACGCATACACAACATTTTGCAGCCGGTGCTGGGCAATGGTCGCTACAAGGCTGAGGTCTCTGCCGACGTCGATTTCAGCGCGGTGGAGTCCACATCGGAAACCTTCAATCCGGACCAGCCTGCTCTGCGCAGTGAGCAGAGCGTCAGCGAGCAGCGCCAAAGCAGCCTCGGCCCGCAAGGCGTTCCGGGTGCATTGAGCAACCAGCCACCGGGCCCGGCGACGGCTCCGGAAAACGCCCTGGCGGGCCAGGACGCCGCTGGCGCGGTCGCTCCCGGACAGCCGCTGCTGGATGCAAACGGTCAGCAGATCATCGATCCGGCCACCGGTCAGCCCATGTTGGCGCCTTACCCGTCGGACAAGCGCGAGCAGTCGACTCGCAATTACGAACTGGACCGCTCCATCAGTCACACCAAGCAGCAACAGGGTCGCCTGCGCCGTTTGTCGGTTGCCGTGGTACTCGACGATCAGGTGACGGTCTCTGCAGATGGGCAGACCACGCGTGTACCGCTGACCGCCGACGAACTGGCGCGCTTCACCCGCCTGGTTCAGGATGCCGTTGGTTTCGACGCCAGCCGTGGCGACAGTGTCAGCGTAATAAATGCGCCGTTCGCACCTGACTCGCTCGACGAGACCTTTATCGACATCCCGTTCTACTCACAGCCGTGGTTCTGGGACATCGTCAAGCAGGTGCTCGGCGTGCTGTTTATCCTGGTGCTGGTGTTCGGCGTGCTGCGGCCCGTCCTGAACAATCTGACCAATGCTGGAAAAAGCAAGGAGCTTCAAGCTGTCGGTGGCGACGCCGAACTGGGCGAGATGGGTGGGATGGACGGTGCACTGAGCAACGACCGTGTGAGCCTGAGCGGGCCGCAGAGCATCATGCTGCCGAGTCCGACCGAGGGATACGATGCGCAACTGAATGCCATCAAGAATCTGGTAGCTGAAGACCCGGGCCGGGTGGCTCAGGTCGTCAAAGAGTGGATCAACGCAGATGAGTGATGCCCGAATTTCCGCCAAGCTGAACAAGGTCGACAAGGCCGCGATTCTGCTGTTGTCGCTGGGTGAAGCCGATGCCGCGCAGGTGCTGCGTCATCTCGGCCCGAAAGAAGTACAGCGGGTCGGCACGGCAATGGCACAGATGCGCAACATCCATCGCGAGCAAGTCGAGCGGGTGATGGGCGAGTTCGTCGAAATCGTCGGCGACCAGACCAGCCTCGGTGTGGGCGCTGATGGTTACATACGCAAGATGCTCACCCAGGCGCTGGGTGAGGACAAGGCCGGTGGTCTGATCGATCGCATCCTGCTCGGTGGCAACACCAGCGGCCTGGACAGCCTGAAGTGGATGGAGCCGCGCGCAGTCGCCGACGTGATTCGTTACGAGCATCCACAGATACAGGCGATCGTGGTGGCCTATCTGGACCCCGACCAGGCCGGTGAAGTGCTGTCGCATTTCGACCACAAGGTGCGGCTCGACATCGTTTTGCGGGTGTCATCGCTCAATACCGTACAACCGGCGGCGCTGAAGGAACTCAATCTGATCCTCGAGAAGCAGTTCTCCGGCAACGCCAACACCACTCGCGCGACGCTGGGCGGCGTCAAGCGGGCCGCGGACATCATGAACTTCCTCGACAGCTCGGTAGAAGGGCAACTGATGGACGCCATCCGCGACGTCGATGAAGACTTGTCGGCGCAGATCGAAGACCTGATGTTCGTCTTCGATAACTTGGCGGATGTCGACGACCGGGGCATCCAGGTGCTGCTGCGCGAAGTATCCTCCGATGTGCTGGTGATGGCGCTCAAGGGTGCCGACGAAGGTATCAAGGAGAAGGTGTTCAAGAACATGTCCAAGCGCGCTGGCGAGTTGCTGCGCGACGACTTGGAAGCCAAGGGGCCGGTGCGCATCAGCGAAGTCGAAAGTGCCCAGAAGGAAATTCTTACCATCGCCCGCCGTATGGCCGAAGCCGGAGAGATCGTTCTCGGCGGCAAGGGCGGCGAAGAAATGATTTAGTAGGCCCTAAGCCATGTCCAAGGAAAACCCCAGCGACGTCATCCGAGCGAAGGATGTCAACGCCTTCAACCGCTGGGCCTTGCCGAGCTTCGATCCGCTAGGCGCGGAGCCGGAAGAGCCGCAGGCGGGCGACGATCCGGCGGAAGTCGAAGATCTGTCGCGCAGCGAAGATGTTCCCGTCGAGGAAGTCAAACCGCTGACGCTCGACGAACTCGAAGCGATTCGTCAGGAGGCCTACAACGAAGGCTTCAGTACAGGCGAAAAGGACGGCTTTCACGCCGGCCAGCTCAAAGCCAGGCAAGAGGCCGACGCGGCGCTGGCGCCCAAGCTCGACAACCTCGAGCAATTGATGGCGCAGTTGCTCGAGCCCATAGCCGACCAGGATCGCAACCTCGAACACGCTATGGTCACGCTGGTTAGCCAGTTGGCCCGCGAGGTGATCCAGCGTGACCTGCTGATCGACTCCAGCCAGATCCGGCAGGTGCTGCGTGAGGCCCTGAAGCTGCTGCCCATGGGTGCCAGCAACGTGCGCATCTATATCAATCCGCAGGATTTCGAACTGGTCAAAGCGCTGCGCGAGCGCCACGAGGAAACGTGGCGGATCGTCGAAGACAGCGACCTGCTGCCCGGCGGCTGCCGGATCGAGACCGAGCAGAGCCGGATCGATGCCAGTGTCGAAACGCGCCTGGCTCAAGGCATCAACCAGTTGTTCGAGCAACAGCGCGAAAACGCCACCAGCCCGCCGGAAGCTGATCTGCATCTGAACCTGGATTCAGGCTCGGAGAGCGCTGATGCGCCTTGAACGCACTAGCTTCGCCAAACGTTTCGAAACCTACGGCGAGGCGATCAAACTACCCAGCCAACCGATCCTCGAGGGTCGGTTGTTGCGTATGGTTGGCCTGACGCTCGAGGCTGAAGGCTTGCGTGCTGCCGTCGGCAGCCGCTGTCTGGTGATCAACGAGGACAGCTACCATCCGACCCAGGTCGAAGCCGAAGTGATGGGCTTTTCCAGCGGCAAGCTCTATTTGATGCCGGTTGGCAGTTTGGCCGGTATCGCGCCGGGTGCTCGTGTGGTGCCACTGGCCAATACCGGTCGCTTGCCCATGGGTACGTCGATGCTCGGTCGGGTCCTTGATGGTGCCGGTCGCGCGCTGGATGGTAAGGGCGGCATGAAGGCCGAGGACTGGGTGCCGATGGACGGCCCGGTGATCAACCCGCTCAAGCGCCACCCCATCAGCGAGCCACTGGACGTCGGCATCCGCAGTATCAATGGGCTGCTCACCGTCGGTCGCGGCCAACGCCTCGGCTTGTTCGCCGGTACCGGCGTCGGCAAGAGCGTGCTGCTGGGCATGATGACTCGCTTCACGGAGGCGGATGTAATCGTCGTCGGGCTGATCGGCGAGCGTGGCCGCGAGGTCAAGGAATTCATCGAGAACATCCTCACCGAGGAAAGCATCAAGCGCTCGGTCGTGGTGGCATCGCCAGCCGACGATGCGCCGCTGATGCGGCTGCGCGCGGCTATGTATTGCACGCGTATCGCCGAATACTTCCGTGACAAGGGCAAGAACGTTCTGCTGCTGATGGATTCGCTGACCCGCTTTGCCCAGGCCCAGCGGGAAATCGCCCTGGCCATTGGCGAACCGCCGGCGACCAAGGGTTATCCGCCGTCGGTATTCGCCAAGCTGCCGGGTCTGGTGGAGCGTGCGGGTAACGCCGAAGAGGGCGGCGGCTCGATCACCGCGTTCTATACCGTACTGTCCGAGGGCGACGATCAGCAGGACCCTATCGCCGATGCCGCGCGAGGCGTGCTCGACGGTCACATCGTGTTGTCGCGACGCCTGGCCGAAGAGGGTCATTACCCGGCGATCGACATCGAGGCCTCCATCAGTCGGGTCATGCCGCAGGTGGTCAGCGCCGAGCATGTCCGCCATTCGCAGCGGTTCAAACAGCTGTGGTCGCGCTACCAGCAGAGCCGGGATCTGATCAGCGTTGGCGCTTATGTGCCCGGCGGCGATCCCGAGACGGATTTAGCCATTGCACGTCAGGCAGAAATGGTTCGCTATCTTCGGCAGGGTCTGAATGAGGCCGAACATCTGGTCCAGAGCGAAGTACTGCTGGCCAGCGTATTCAACCCCAGGGCTGCGGGCTAAGCCTTGCCGGCGAGTCGTGCTGCCCGTCTGGCGCCAGTGATCGACATGGCCGAGCGCGCCGAGCGCGACGCCGCACAACTGTTCGGTCAGGGGCAGGCCCAACTGTCGCAGGCCGAAGCCAAACTGGGCGAATTACGCCAGTATTTCAGCGACTATCAGCAGCAATGGATAAACCAGGGCAGCCAGGGCGTGTCCGGTCAGTGGTTGGTGAATTACCAGCGATTCCTTTCGCAACTCGAATCGGCTATCGGGCAGCAGCAACGCAGCCTTGACTGGCACCGCAACAATCTCGACAAGCTGCGCGAGCATTGGCAGCAGCGACGTGCTCGACTGGACGGCCTGCGCAAACTCGTCGAGCGCTACCTGCAGGAAGCGCGAACGGCGGCCGACAAGCGCGAGCAAAAGCTGCTCGACGAGTTTTCGCAGCGTCTGGCGGGCCGACCGAAACAGGACTGAAGCTTGCTGCGCAGGGCTTTGAATGCTAAATCTTCAGTAGCTTTAGCTTCTTTGTTACAGCACGGCTGGCCATAGAAGCCGCAGGCGTAGGCTGGACGAGGCGCCATCGGCGAATGCCCAGCGCCTATTCAGCAAACACGACAGCCGTGGCGGCAGCCACGACCTCGTTTCGGATAGGAGTGCTACATGACCATCAGTTCACAGCTATCGGCAGATGGACAGGAGCTGACGATTACCATCCACGGGCGCTTCGATTTCAATGCACATCAGGCTTTTCGCGACGCTTATCAACGCGCCGATTGCACTGCGCAACGTTACGTAGTCGATCTTAGCGGCGCTACTTATCTCGACAGTTCCGCCCTTGGCATGTTGCTGCTGTTGCGCGATCACGGCGGTGGCGACAAGGCCAGCATACGCCTGATCAATTGCAATCCCGATGTGCGCAAGGTCCTTTCGGTTTCCAATTTCGAACAACTGTTCGTGATCGCCTGAATGCCAGGTCGGCTTTCCATACTCATTGCCGAGGACGGCGCCACCGATCGCATGCTGCTGGCTGCCATCATCAGTCGTCAGGGGCACCGGGTGACGACTGCGGAAAATGGGGCCGAAGCGGTACAACTGTTCGAGCGCGAGCGGCCACAGCTGGTGCTGATGGACGCGCTGATGCCGGTGATGGATGGTTTCGAGGCCGCACAACAGATCAAGCGCCTGGCGGGCAACGAGTTGGTGCCGATCATCTTTCTCACCTCGCTGACGGAGCACGAGGCGCTGGTTCGTTGCCTCGAAGCGGGCGGCGACGACTTCATCGCCAAGCCTTACAACCCGATCATCCTCGAAGCGAAGATCCAGGCCATGCACCGCCTGCGCCGATTGCAGGCGACGGTCTTGGAGCAGCGCGATCTGATTGCACGTCGGAATCATCAGCTGCTGGACGAACAGCGCGCCGCCAAGGCGATTTTCGACAAGGTCGCTCATGCCGGTTGCCTCGATGCGTCGAATATTCGTTACCGTCAGTCCCCTCGCGCCTTGTTCAACGGCGATCTGTTGCTGGCTGCGCAGGCGCCTGCCGAGCGAATGTTCGTGCTCCTCGGCGATTTCACCGGCCACGGCCTGCCCGCGGCGATCGGTGCCATGCCGTTGGCCGAAACCTTTTACGGAATGACCGCCAAGGGCTATTCGAGCAACGACATTCTTCGCGAGATCAATGCCAAGCTGAAACTGATCCTGCCGGTGGAAATGTTCTGCTGCGCGACGTTGCTGGATATCAGCCTCAAACACGGCACGCTACGGGTGTGGAATGGCGGATTGCCGGACGGTTATCTGCTCAAGGCATGCAGTGGGGAGCGGCTGCCGCTGCCGTCCAGACATCTACCGCTTGGCGTGCTCGATGCTTCGACCTTCGACGATTCCTTCGACACCCTGCCACTGGCTGTCGGCGATCGCTTGTTGCTGCTATCCGATGGTGTGCTGGAAATCCGCAATGCCGATGACGAGTTGTTCGGTGAGCAGCGACTGCTGACGGTGATGGAGACAAACAGCGAACCGGCAATGCTGTTCGAAGAAATCCAGGAAGCTCTGCATGCCTTTCACGGTCAAATACTTGACGACTTGAGCCTGGTCGAAGTGAGCATGACCGAAGAAATGGCGTCGCCCGATATCCAGCCGTTCGATGTATTCCCGCTTGGCGCACGCCAGCTGCGGCGGCCGATGAATTGGTCGGCGAGCTTCGAGCTTCGTCCAGCCAGCTTGCGCACATCGAATCCATTGCCGCTGATGATGCAGTTGTTCCTGCAGATCCCACCGCTGCGCCACCGCGTCGGCACCGTCTATACGGTACTGACCGAGCTCTATGCCAATGCTCTAGAGCATGGGGTGCTTTTACTCGACTCGTCCTTGAAGTGCGATGCCGAGGGTTTCGCCAGGTACTACCGCGAGCGTCAGCGGCGGCTGGACGAACTGATGGAGGGTTGGGTGTCGATCGATCTGGATATCAAATCCGAAGGGACCAAGGGCTATTTGCGTATCGGCGTGCGTGACAGCGGGCCGGGATTCGACGTGCAGCAGGCCTTGAGCAAGCAGTACTGCGCTGAATGTCTGGGCGGAAGGGGGCTGCGGATGATTCGCCAGCTGAGTGAGCGCTTCCATTGGCAGCCGGATGGCAAAGGCATGAGCGTAGAGTTCCACTGGACCGGTCATGCATAATTCACCGTTTTGCAGCCAGGAGCACCGCTGTGATCGATCATCTCGACAGTAGAGTGCTGGCAACCCTTCAGGAAGTGATGGAAGCGGAGTATCCGGTACTGCTGGATACTTTTCTGGTCGACTCGGAAGAAAGGCTGCGCCTGTTGCAGAGCGCCTGCCTGAGCGGCGAGGCGGAAAATCTTCGCCAGGCTGCGCATAGCTTCAAGGGGAGCTGCAGCAACATGGGCGCAGCCCTACTGGCGGAACTTTGTCGCGAGCTGGAAGAGCTTGCGAGACGTGAATATCTCGGCGATGCGCCCGAGCTGATCGAGCGCATCGAGCGTGAGTTCGCCATTGTGCGCATTCTCTATCGTGCCGAACGCCAGCGTTTCGGCGGGCTCGCCTGATTCTTCGCACGCTCCGATGCACTCGCATCAGTTCCATCAAGCCCATCGTGACCGGCAGAAGCAGACGGATTGCGCCGCTGGCCTGGACTTTGCTTTAGAAACACACACGTCATCATCTCAGCGGAAAGATCCATGGCCGTTTCCCCCGATCTGTTGCTCAATATCAAGACGCCCACGGCTGCTGCCAAGGCTGCGAGCGCGTCCTCCAAACCTGCCCCTCAAGTCAACCGGGACGAGCCCTCCAGCTTCGCCAACGTCTACGCGAGAGAACGCCAGGCGAAGCCTGCCGAGCGTCAGGATTCTGCAGCAAAGCCTGTCCGTGACAAGCCGGTAAACGAGAAGCCAAGTCAGGAAACTGCCGAGGCGGGCGGCACTAAGAAGCCGGATGTGGCCGAGGCCGGCAACGAGTTGCCAGGTGATGACGTGGCGACTGACGATACTGTGCAAGGCGACGAAGCGGAACTGGACCCCCTATTGCTGCTGGGCTTGGGCGGGCAGGGCGAAATCACCGACGATCCGCTGGCCGCGCAGCCGCTGACCGGCAGCGAGTTCCTGGCTGGCTTGGCTCAGGCACAAGCATCTGCAATAGAGGGTGAAGGCGAGGGCGAAGAGGCATTGGTCGGCCAGCGCTCGTTGCTCGAGACCCAGTCTGCAGCGCAGAAGCTTCCGCTCTCGAACCTCGTTATGCAGGATGAGGCGTCGGCAGATGCGCAGGACATCCTCTCGGCGAGCCTGCTGGCAGGCGAGGAGCTTTCCGAAGACCTCGGCACGCTTTCGCTGGAAGAGGATTTCGGTGAGTTGCTCGACAAGCTGGACGCGCCGAAGGAAAGTCGTGCAAGCGCTGCCGATGCCGCAGTCAACCGGCTCAATCCGTTGACCCAGGCGATTGCTCAGCAGAATCAGACCCAGCAGGCACAGCGGCCGGCGCTCGTCCCCGGACAGCCGGTGCAGATTCAGCAATCTGGCTGGAGCGAGGCGGTGGTCGACCGGGTGATGTGGTTGTCGAGTCAAAACCTGAAATCCGCCGAGATACAGCTCGACCCGGCTGAGCTGGGCCGCATGGAAGTTCGCATCGACATGAACAAGGACCAGACCCAGGTCACCTTCCTCAGTCCTCATGCGGGTGTCCGCGATGCGCTGGAAGGACAGATGCAGCGATTGCGCGACATGTTCGCGCAACAGGGCATGACCATGGACGTGAACGTCTCGGATCAGTCCCTCTCGCGCGGCTGGCAGGGTGATGGGGGCGGCGAATCGCGCGGCAAAGGTACAAACAGCGGATTGGCCTCCGGGGATGATGAATTCACTCACGGCACCATGGAAATCAGCAGCAGCCGTATCAGCGGTGATCGCGGGCTCGTGGATTACTACGCCTGACTAGCGTTGTTGCTGGCAATCGGAAACCGGGCTAGACGCCCGGTTTTCTCGTTTTGGACGACTGACTATTCGTCCAGAAATCAGCCGTGGCGACTGGCAATCGTTTACGGCGTCACTTGCCTGGCCGATACTTTGGCACAGCAGTTGCTCGTAACGCTTTGATGCGAGTGAAATCACGCGTGATGACGGATATTTGGCATGGCTAAGAAACAGGGACCCCCAGACGTAGCGAATCCTGGCGCTGTGGCTCCGACGGATGGCAAAGGCAAGCTCAAGCTAATTATTCTGATCGTGCTGGGCCTGTTGTTGGCGGTGGGGTTGTCGGTGGGCAGTACCTTTTATTTCATGACCCGAGGCGACTCGGAACAACAACCGGACGCGTCCGCTGATGCTCAGGCGGCACCACAACGGCAGGCGGCAATCTATGAAGTATTGGCGCCGGCGTTCATCGTCAACTTCAGTAATACCGGTGGCCGGCAGCGTTACATGCAGGTTAGCGTGGCGCTGATGTCCCGCGATCAGGCGGCGCTCGATGCATTGAAGGAACACATGCCGCTGTTGCGCAATCAACTGGTCATGCTGTTTTCCAGCCAGGAGTTCGCCACCCTGGCCACGCCGGTAGGGCAAGAGATGCTTCGGCAGAAGGCCACCGCCAGCGTTCAGGAGCTGGCCCAGAAGGAAATCGGCAAGCTTGCCATCGAGCAAGTGCTGTTCACCAACTTCGTATTGCAATAGGGGTCGTTGTAGATGGCTGTTCAAGACCTGCTCTCGCAAGACGAGATCGACGCGCTCCTGCATGGGGTCGACGACGGTCTGGTCGATACCGAGAGCGATGCCGAACCGGGCAGCATCAAAAGTTACGATCTGACCAGCCAAGACCGCATCGTCCGCGGGCGCATGCCTACGCTGGAAATGGTCAACGAGCGCTTCGCCCGCTACACCCGTATCAGCATGTTCAATTTGCTGCGTCGCTCGGCAGATGTATCGGTGGGTGGCGTGCAAGTGATGAAGTTCGGCGAGTACGTGCATTCGCTGTATGTGCCGACCAGCCTCAATCTGGTGAAAATCAAGCCGCTGCGCGGGACCTCGCTGTTCATTCTCGACGCCAAGCTGGTGTTCAAGCTGGTGGACAACTTTTTCGGCGGCGACGGGCGGCACGCAAAGATCGAAGGCCGCGAGTTCACACCTACTGAGCTGCGTGTCGTGCGTATGGTGCTGGATCAGGCCTTCGTGGATCTGAAAGAAGCATGGCAGGCGGTCTTGGACGTCAATTTCGAATACGTGCACTCGGAAGTGAATCCGGCGCTGGCCAACATCGTCAGCCCCAGCGAGGTGGTGGTGGTTTCGACGTTCCATATCGAGCTCGACAGTGGCGGTGGCGATTTCCACGTGACCATGCCGTACTCGATGATCGAGCCGATCCGCGAAATGCTCGATGCCGGTTTCCAGTCGGATGTCAGCGACCAAGACGAGCGCTGGGTCAAGGCCCTGCGCGAAGACATCCTCGACGTGAGCGTGCCGCTCAGTGCGACGGTTGTGCGGCGCCAGCTCAAATTACGCGACATTCTCAACATGCAACCGGGCGACGTGATACCGGTGGAAATGCCCGAAGACATGATCATGCGCGCCAACGGCATGCCGTCCTTCAAGGTCAAGCTGGGCGCACACAAGGGCAACCTGGCCTTGCAGGTGCTGGAATCGGTGATGCGACCACGTTGATTCAGCCTGGCAGGCCGTTGAAAAACGTAGGCGAGGCAGGCAAGACGAGGCGCAACGACCAACGGGAGTAACAGTCGAAGGCTGGCCCGCAAGGCGAGTGTAACGAGTCAAAGCTCGCATCCGAGCCTGTTTTTAACGAAGTAATGCCAACGCAGGTAGTTTTCCAACAGCCTGCTAAATATTTACCAGCCGGTCGAGGACTAGCGATGGCAGACGAACACGAACACACATCCGAAGAACAGGCGCTTGCCGATGAATGGGCTTCGGCGCTGGCAGAGGCGGGAGACGCCAATCAGGACGATATCGACGCGCTGTTGAATCAGGGGCCGGCATCGGCGCCGGTACCACCACGCGCGCCGCTGGAAGAATTCGGCACCAGCCCGAAGTCGGCGGCCGTACCGGTCGGTCTCGAGGGGCCCAACCTGGATGTGATACTTGATATTCCGGTGTCGATATCCATGGAGGTCGGTAGCACCGAGATCAGTATTCGCAACCTGCTGCAACTCAACCAGGGCTCGGTCGTGGAGCTCGACCGGCTAGCAGGCGAGCCACTGGATGTCCTGGTCAACGGCACGCTGATCGCCCATGGCGAAGTGGTGGTGGTAAACGAGAAGTTCGGCATCCGTCTCACCGACGTGATCAGCCCGAGCGAACGCATCAAGAAGTTGCGCTGACATGCGAATCCTTGCCTTTCTATCGCTGTTGCTGGCGTTGCCGGCGATGGCAGCCGAGCCATCGGCGAGCATGAACAGCAGCGGCATGGGCACGCAGATGACCAAACTGCTGTTCGGCCTGCTGTTGGTGATCGGGTTGATTTTTCTGCTTGCATGGCTCCTGCGGCGAATGCAGCAGCTCAATCCGCGCGGCAACCAGGCCATCAAACTGATCTCCAGCCATGCGCTCGGTCCACGTGAGCGGCTGGTGCTGGTGCAGGTCGGCAGCGAACAGGTTCTGCTTGGCCTGAGCGCTGGCCGGATTACCCCTTTGCATGTGCTTGAAGAGCCAGTTCATTTGCCGGATGCCGAGCCGGCCAATCCGGAGTTTGCCCAGCGCCTCATGGAGCTGCTTGGCAGGGATCAGAAGGACAAGCCCTGATGCTTCGATTGTTGTTAGCGGTCCTGCTGATAGTGGCCGCTCCGTTCGCCGTGGGTCAGGATGCCGGAGGGTTGATCACTCAGGGGGACAATCCGCTGTCGATCCCGGCGATCACCTTGAGCACCGATGCCGAAGGGCAACAGGAATACTCGGTCAGCCTGCAAATTCTGCTGATCATGACGGCGCTGAGCTTCATTCCGGCGTTCGTCATGCTGATGACCAGCTTCACTCGGATCATTATCGTCTTTTCCATCCTGCGCCAGGCCCTGGGCCTGCAACAAACGCCGTCGAACCAGATTCTCGTTGGCCTGACGATTTTTCTCACGCTGTTCATCATGGCGCCCGTATTCGAGCGAATAAACAACGAGGCGGTGCAGCCTTATCTGAACGAGCAGCTGTCGGCTCCCGATGCGATCACCCGTGCCGAGGTGCCGTTGAAGAACTTCATGCTGGCGCAAACCCGCGAGAGTGATCTGGAGCTGTTCATGCGGCTGTCCCGGCGTACCGATATCGAGACGCCGGACGCGGCCCCCTTAACCATCCTGGTGCCGGCATTCGTGACGTCAGAGTTGAAAACGGCTTTCCAGATCGGCTTCATGATCTTCATCCCGTTCCTGATCATCGACATGGTGGTGGCCAGTGTGCTGATGGCGATGGGCATGATGATGCTTTCGCCGCTGATCATCTCGTTGCCGTTCAAAATCATGTTGTTCGTGCTGGTCGATGGTTGGGGCTTGATCATAGGCACGCTCGCCAGCAGTTTCGGCACGCTTTAAGGCCCTTGGAGTTTCGCCATGACACCAGAAGTCGCCGTTGACCTGTTTCGAGAAGGGCTGTGGATGACGGCCATGATCGTCGGTGTGCTGGTAGTGCCCAGCCTGCTGGTCGGTCTGGTGGTAGCGATGTTCCAGGCGGCCACGCAGATCAACGAACAAACCCTGAGCTTCCTGCCGCGCCTGCTGGTCATGTTGATGACGCTAATCTGGGCGGGACCCTGGCTGGTCCGTGAGTTGATGGAATACACCCAGGGCCTGATCCAGAACATTCCGCTGATAATCGGCTGATGCTGGAGCTCAGCGACGCGCAAATCGGCGCGTGGGTAGGGCAGTTTCTGCTGCCCCTGTTTCGCATCGCGGCGCTGTTGATGAGCATGCCAATCATTGGAACCCAGTTGGTGCCGATGCGCGTGCGGCTGTATCTCGCGGTCGCCATTGCCGTCGTGCTGGTGCCGGGGCTGCCGCCGGTGCCGGTGGTCGAGGCGCTGAGTGCGCAAGCACTGGTGTTGATTGCCGAGCAAATTCTGATCGGCGTGATGCTGGGGTTCGTGCTGCAGTTGTTCTTTCAGGTATTCATCGTGT
The DNA here is from genome assembly GCF_982611455.1 of Stutzerimonas sp. Taxonomy (NCBI): domain Bacteria; kingdom Pseudomonadati; phylum Pseudomonadota; class Gammaproteobacteria; order Pseudomonadales; family Pseudomonadaceae; genus Stutzerimonas; species Stutzerimonas sp. The sequence continues at coordinate 143,529 of NZ_CEXBBO010000003.1, read as the reverse complement.
CCGGGCAATTGCTCGCCATGCAGATGGGTTTGGGCTTCGCGTCGATGGTCGATCCGGCCAACGGTGTCTCGGTGCCGGTGATCGGCCAGTTCTTCAATATGCTAGTGATCTTGCTGTTCCTGGCCATGAACGGTCACTTGGTGGTGCTGGAGATTCTTACCGAAAGCTTCGTCACCTTGCCGATCGGCGGCTGGCTGGTCGGCACCAATCACTTCTGGGAAGTCGCGGGAAAGCTCGGCTGGGTGTTGGGCGCCGGGCTACTGCTGGTCTTGCCGGCGATCACCGCGCTGCTGGTGGTCAATCTGGCCTTCGGCCTGATGACGCGTGCCGCGCCGCAGCTGAACATCTTCTCGATCGGCTTTCCGCTGACTCTGGTGCTGGGCCTGATCATCGTCTGGATCGGGATGGCCGACATCCTGGCGCAATACCAGACCTTCGTCAGCGAAGCGCTGGGCATGCTTCGTGATCTGATCGGGCTGCGCTGATGAGATTGCTTTCTTTACAGCTTCGGGAGGCCTCGCATGGCTGAGAGCGAAAGCGGTGCCGATAAAAGCGAAGAACCCACGGAGAAACGTCTCCGTGAGTCTCGCGAGAAAGGTCAGCTCGCCCGTTCCCGTGAGTTGAACACCGTAGCGGTCACGCTGGGCGGGATCGGCGGTCTGCTGGCTTCAGGCAGCAGCCTAGCCGGCAGCCTGATGGCAATGATGCAGAGCAATTTCGAGCTCAGCCGGGAAACGCTGCTGGACGAAAATGCCATGGTGCAGCTTCTGATGAGCAGCGGCATGATCGCGCTCGAGGCCATCATGCCCTTGCTGATCGTGCTGCTGATCGTTTCGATCATCGGGCCGATCTCGCTCGGCGGCTGGCTGTTTTCGGGCAAGTCGATGGCGCCCAAGTTCAGCCGGATGAACCCTGGCGCTGGGCTGAAGCGGATGTTTTCGACCCATGCGCTGGTCGAGCTGCTGAAGGCGTTGGCCAAATTCATCGTGGTACTGCTGGTGGCGCTGGCGGTGCTTGGCGCCTATCAGGACGACTTGCTGTCGATCGCCAAGCAACCGCTGGATCTGGCGATCATGCACAGCGCCGAGGTCGTGGGCTGGTGTGCGCTGTGGATGGCCTGCGGGTTGATCCTTATCGCGGCGGTGGATGTGCCGTTCCAGCTATGGGACAACAAGCAGAAGCTGATGATGACCAAGCAGGAAGTTCGCGACGAGTACAAGGACAGCGAGGGCAAACCCGAGGTCAAATCGCGGATTCGTCAAATGCAGCGGGAAATGTCCGAGCGCCGGATGATGCAGGCCGTGCCGGATGCCGATGTGGTCATTACCAACCCGACCCACTTTGCCGTGGCGCTGAAGTATGACGGTGACAAGGGCGGGGCGCCGATGCTGGTGGCCAAAGGTGGCGACTTCCTCGCGTTGAAGATTCGCGAGATCGCCCAAGAGCATCAGGTGACGGTTCTCGAATCGCCTGCGCTGGCGCGGGCGGTCTACTACTCCACCGAGCTCGAGCAGGAAATTCCGGCGGGTCTTTACCTCGCAGTGGCGCAGGTATTGGCATATGTCTACCAGCTACGCCAGTACCGCTCCGGCAAGGGCAAACGGCCCGATCCGCTGAGCAATCTGCCTATTCCGCCTGACTTGCGCCGAGATGAATGAGCGGCCAGGAAGCCACTCTCAGCTTGAAGCTTCGAAGAGTGGGCCTCAGCCCACTGCGCCTGAATCTGGTGGGCTGAAGCCCACCCTACGGTTCTGGGCGCATTCGGTATTAGTAGGTAGGGTGGGCCGGGCGGCGCTCCGCTTCAGCCCACCGTAAAGGAGTGCGCACCTGGTGGGCGAAATCCCACCCTTGCTTTGAAGCCTGAAGCCTGAAGCCTGAAGCCTGAAGCCTGAAGCCGGGACCGTCTTTCAAGCCTCCAGCCGCTTTACTCGATCACGCCGCAAGCCACCCGCGCTCCGCCGCCACCGAGCGGCTGCGGATGGTCGGAGTGGTTGTCGCCGCCCTTGTGAACCATCAATGCCAGGCCCTTGATGTCGCCAAGGCTTTTCAGTCGGGGTGCGAGGACTGGTTGGTTGGCCTTGCCTTCGCCATCGACCATCAGCGCTGGGAGATCTCCCATATGGCCTTCGCCCCAGGGTTCGCCATGCTTGCCGGTGTTCTTCGGATCCCAGTGGCCGCCGGCTGCGCCCGCCGCGACGGCTTCACCGTCCTTATCTGCCGGTTCACAGCTCCCTTTTGCGTGAATATGGAAACCATGGGCGCCGGAGTCCAGGCCGGACAGCGCGGGTCGGAATACCAGCCCGTATTGGCTGCTTTCGATCTTGACGGTGCCGACGGACTCGCCGATGCCTTGGGCGGTCACGGCCTTGACGGGCACGCTGAGGGTTTCAGCTTGCAGGCCCATGGCCGTGCAACTGGCGAGTGCCGCAATGATCCACTGCTTCATGGCAAAACTCCTGTGAAGTGAAAAGAGCGGGAAGTGCCGCCGGGAGCGAACGCCGTCTTACCTCTGTTACCGGTGGGCGGCGCTGCTAGCAGTGAGACTGCCCAGGCCACGGTCGGTTCGAATGCCACGTTTCCCAGCGCAGCTTCGACCTGGGCGACAGGCGCTGTTCAAGGCGGGCGCAGCAGTCCTGAACAAGTTGGACCCCTTCTTGCTATAGCCCCGGCAGGGCGCGCTTTGCGTCAATTCTTTGTTCTGCTTGCCGGGGTCTCCATTGGATCGCACGCAACTCATCAACATTCGCAATGGCCTAGCGGGCGCTGGTCGCGGCAATCTTGGCGTGCCGCTGCTGCTGCTCGTCATGATGGGCATGATGATGCTGTCGGTGCCGCCGTTCCTGCTGGATCTGCTGTTCACTTTCAACATCGCACTATCGATCGTCGTGCTGCTGGTCAGCGTCTACGCGCTGCGGCCGTTGGATTTCGCGGTGTTTCCAACGATCCTGCTGGTCGCTACCTTGATGCGTCTGGCGCTGAACGTGGCCTCTACGCGAGTGGTGCTGATCAACGGCCATGAGGGCGGGTCCGCGGCGGGTCACGTGATCGAAGCGTTCGGCAACGTGGTGATCGGCGGTAACTACGTCGTCGGTATCGTCGTCTTTGCGATCCTGATGATCATCAACTTCGTCGTGGTCACCAAGGGCGCCGGGCGGATTTCGGAAGTCAGTGCGCGCTTCACCCTCGATGCCATGCCCGGCAAGCAGATGGCCATCGACGCCGACCTCAACGCCGGCTTGATCGATCAGTCCGAAGCCAAGCTGCGCCGTGTCGAAGTCGCCTCGGAGGCGGACTTCTACGGTTCCATGGACGGCGCCAGCAAATTCGTGCGCGGCGACGCCGTCGCCGGCCTGCTGATTCTGTTCATCAACCTCATCGGTGGCGTTGGCATCGGCATGGCGCAACACGGCATGAGCTTCAGCGAGGCAGGCCAGGTTTACGCGCTGCTGACCATCGGTGACGGTCTGGTGGCGCAAATTCCATCGCTGCTGTTGTCCACCGCGGCGGCGATCATGGTCACCCGTGTCACCAGTTCCGAGGACATGGGCCAGCAGGTCAACCGGCAGATGTTCGCCTCACCCAAGGCGCTGGCTGTGTCTGCGGCAATCATGATCGCCATGGGCCTGGTGCCAGGCATGCCGCACATGTCATTCCTCGGCCTCGGTGCGGTCGCCGCTGGGGGCGCCTACTGGATCTGGCATCGCCAGCGGCAGGTCAAGCAAGAGGCCGAGCAGGAGGTGCAGAAACAACAGGAAATGCTCCCGGCGCAGCGTGCCGCGGAGACCAAGGAGCTGGGCTGGGATGACGTGACGCCAGTGGATATGGTCGGCCTGGAAGTGGGCTACCGGCTGATTCCGCTGGTCGACCGCAACCAGGGCGGCCAGCTGCTGGCGCGGATCAAGGGCGTGCGCAAGAAGCTTTCGCAGGATCTCGGTTTCCTGATGCCGTCGGTGCACATTCGCGACAATCTCGACCTTCTGCCCAACGCCTATCGCTTGACACTGATGGGCGTGAGCCTGGCTGAGGCCGAGGTCTACCCGGATCGCGAACTGGCGATCAATCCGGGCCAGGTGTTCGGTCCGCTCAACGGGATCGCGGCCAAGGACCCCGCATTCGGCCTGGAAGCGGTGTGGATCGAGGCCAGTCAGCGCGATCAGGCACAATCGCTCGGCTACACCGTGGTCGATGCCAGCACCGTGGTTGCGACTCACCTGAACCAGGTGCTGCACAAACATGCCCACGAGCTCCTGGGGCATGAAGAGGTCCAGCAACTGATGCAACTGCTGGCCAAGAGTTCGCCGAAGCTTGCCGAGGAGCTGGTGCCGGGAATGATTTCGTTGTCGACGCTGCTCAAGGTATTGCAGGCGCTGCTGCAGGAACAGGTTCCGGTTCGCGATATCCGCACCATCGCCGAGGCTATCGCCAACGTGGCCGCGAAGAGTCAAGATCCCGCCGCGATGGTGGCTGCTGTACGGGTCGCGCTCTCCCGCGCAATTGTGCAAAACGTTGTGGGGCTTGAGCCGCAGCTCCCTGTCATCACGCTTGAGCCAAGGTTGGAACAGATATTGCTCAATAGTCTGCAGAAGGCTGGTCAAGGTTCCGAAGATGGCATTCTTCTGGAGCCGGGAATGGCCGAAAAGTTGCAACGTTCCCTGGTAGAGGCAGCACAGCGTCAAGAAATGTTGGGTAAGCCGGCGATTTTGCTGGTAGCCGGTCCGGTCCGCGCGATGCTCTCGCGATTCGCCCGGCTGGCGGTGCCGAACATTCATGTCCTCGCCTATCAGGAAATACCGGACAACAAGCAAGTCACCATCGTTTCCACGGTGGGTCAGAATTAACCGAGGGTACAGGCCATGCAGGTCAAACGTTTCTTCGCAGCCGACATGCGTATCGCCATGAAGATGATTCGTGACGAGCTGGGCGCTGATGCCGTGATCACGGGCAACCGTCGTGTCGCTGGCGGCGTCGAGCTGACCGCTGTGCTTGATTACCCGATGGAGCCCGCAGCACCCAAGCAGCCGAATCCGGCGCTCGAAGCGGAACTGCGTAAAACGCAGGCGCGCATCGCCAGTGCCCACGCTGAGCTGAGCTCGCCGTCTCGCGCTCAAGCGGGTAAGGACCGTCAACTGCTTGACGAGAAGTCTGCGGCTGCCGTTCAACCGGCGCCGAGTGCCAGCGCCGCGGTGGCGTCGTTCGATTCGCGCGCGGTCGAAGCCATGCATTCGGAGCTGCAAGGTTTGCGTGAGCTGATCGAAGTTCAGCTTGGCTCGATTGCCTGGGGCAATGAACAGAGTCGCCGTCCGCAGCAGGCCAGCCTCTGGCGCCGCCTACAGCGCATCGGCTTGCCGGCCGAACTGTCGCGCGCGCTGCTGGAGAAGGTAGCTACCGTGTCCGAGCCGCGTCAGGCCTGGCGCATGCTGTTGGCGCACCTGGCGCAATCGATCAAGGTCAGCAAGGTCGAGCCACTGGAAGAGGGCGGTATCATCGCGCTGGTTGGTCCGGCCGGCGCCGGCAAGACCACCACGTTGGCGAAACTCGCCGCGCGCTACGTGCTCCAGCACGGCGCACAGAGCATCGCCTTGGCGAGCATGGACAACTACCGTATCGGTGCGCAGGAACAGCTGAAGACCCTTGGTCGCATCCTCGATGTGCCGGTCATTCAGATCGACCCCAGCCAGCCATTGAGCAAGACGCTGGAGCCTTTGGCCCGCAAGCGCCTGATTCTCATCGACACCGCCGGCTTGCCTGCGGGCGACCCGATGATGCGTATGCAACTCGAAGCGCTGGCCGACCGCGGTATCAAATCGAAGAACTACCTGGTGCTGGCGGCAACCAGCCAGAGTCAAGTGCTTAAAGCGACATGGCATAACTACCGTCGCTGTGGGCTGGCGGGCTGCATTCTGACTAAACTGGATGAAGCCGGCAGTTTGGGTGATGTGCTCGGCCTTACGATCAGCCAGCATTTGCCCATCGCGTACCTCGCCGATGGACCGCGTATTCCCGAGGATCTGCAATTGCCACGTAGCCACCAACTGGTCAGTCGCGCAGTGAGCCTGCAGTCTGAAGAGACTCCCAGCGAGGAGACCATGGCCGATATGTTCTCCGGGCTGTACAACGGTTCTTCACGGAAGGTCGGATGAACGCTTTGTTAGGTGATACAGACAAAGAAGACGCGTTCTGGCTGAACGCATCGATGGCCTCCGGGCCCCAGCAAGATATAGGCGTTTGAAGATGGGTATTCATCCCGTACAGGTAATTGCAGTGACTGGCGGCAAGGGTGGCGTCGGCAAGACCAACGTGTCGGTCAATCTGGCGCTGGCCTTGGCCGACCTCGGTCGCCGGGTGGTGTTGCTTGATGCCGACCTTGGGCTGGCCAACGTCGACGTGCTGCTGGGTTTGTCTACCAAGCGCACGTTGGCTGACGTCATTGCTGGTGAATGCGATCTGCGTGATGTAATGATTCAGGGCCCGGGCGGCATTCGCGTCGTGCCCGCTGCTTCGGGTACGCAGAGCATGGTGCAGCTATCGACGTTGCAGCACTCCGGGCTGATACAGGCATTCAGCGATATCGGTCATGATATCGACGTGCTGATCATCGACACCGCGGCGGGTATCGGCGATGGCGTCGTGAGTTTCGTTCGCGCCGCGCAGGAGGTACTGCTGGTCGTGACCGACGAGCCGACGTCCATCACCGATGCCTATGCGTTGATCAAGCTACTCAATCGCGACTACGGCATCAGTCGCTTTCGTGTGCTGGCGAACATGGCACACGCTCCGCAGGAAGGCCGAAATCTGTTCGCTAAACTGACCAAGGTGACCGAGCGGTTCCTCGATGTGGCGCTGCAGTACGTCGGCGCGATTCCTTACGATGAGGCGGTGCGCAAGGCAGTACAGAAGCAACGTGCCGTCTACGAGGCCTATCCGCGAGCCAAGTGTTCATTGGCGTTCAAGGCCATCGCGCAAAAAATCGATACCTGGCCGTTGCCGGCAACGCCGCGGGGCCACTTGGAGTTCTTTGTGGAGCGCCTTGTCAGGCCCACCACAGAGCCTAACGACTGACAGCGGCTGGACTCGGTATGTATTACAGCAAAGCTCAGGCAAAAGACTCGCAATACCAGCTCATCGATCAGTACGCGCCGTTGGTCAAGCGCATCGCCTATCACCTCCTGGCGCGGTTGCCAGCGAGTGTGCAGGTGGATGACTTGATGCAGGCGGGCATGATCGGCCTGCTGGAGGCATCAAAAAAATACGACTCCGGCAAAGGCGCGAGCTTCGAGACCTACGCCGGGATTCGCATCCGTGGCGCGATGCTCGACGAGGTCCGCAAGGGCGACTGGGCTCCGCGTTCGGTCCACCGTAACTCGCGTATGGTCAGCGAAGCGATTCGGACAATTGAAGCCAAAACAGGTCGCGACGCTAAAGATCAGGAAGTTGCGGCCGAACTTAAATTGAGTCTCGATGAGTACTACGGCATTCTGGGCGACACCCTGGGCAGCCGCTTGTTCAGCTTCGATGATCTACTTCAGGAAGGCGAACATGGGGAATTCGGGGAGGATGCCGCCAGTGCGCATCCGGAGCCGTCCCGAGATCTTGAAGACGAGCGTTTTCAACAGGCGTTGGCCGAGGCCATCGGAAACCTGCCCGAACGTGAAAAGCTGGTGCTTTCGTTGTATTACGACGAAGAGCTGAATCTGAAGGAGATCGGCCAGGTGTTGGGTGTCAGTGAATCGCGGGTGAGCCAGTTGCACAGTCAGTGCGCGGCGCGCCTGCGTGCTCGCCTCGGTGAGTGGCGCGCCCGTTAAAGGCTGGTTTGCAAAAAAGCATTAGAGGCCCTTACGAGCTTCATTCATGAGGCCCGCAGCAGACCGTGAGCAGGTTCTGGGAATTTCGGGATTACGGAGGTGTACTTGGACAAGAACATGAAAATTCTCATCGTCGATGACTTCTCGACCATGAGACGGATCATCAAGAATCTGTTACGCGATCTAGGCTTCACCAATACCGCAGAGGCAGATGACGGCACGACCGCGCTGCCTATGTTGAAGAGCGGCAGTTTCGATTTCCTCGTCACCGATTGGAACATGCCCGGAATGAGCGGCATCGATCTGCTTCGAGCTGTGCGCGCCGACGATCGCCTGAAGCACCTTCCGGTGCTGATGGTCACCGCCGAAGCCAAGCGCGACCAGATCATCGAGGCCGCGCAGGCGGGCGTAAACGGTTATGTAGTCAAGCCATTCACGGCTCAAGTGCTCAAAGAGAAGATCGAAAAAATCTTCGAGCGCGTCAACGGCTGAAGTAACGCCGCGAGGGCACTATGACGCAAGCAGAACAAAGCCTGGCAGAGTTCGAAGCGACTCTGAGGGCTCATGCACCTCAGTTGATCGAAAGCCTGCAGCAGGGCCGCTTCGACGAAGCGGCGCAGATGTTCAATGAGCTCAATCAGGCCCGCAGTCAAGGGCTCTATCAGGAAGTGGGCAAGCTCACCCGCGAGCTGCATAACGCCATCGTAAAGCTGGAGATGGATACCTGCGCCACGGGCGGTGACCCGTCACCGATTACCGATGCCACCGACAGGCTTTCATATGTGGTGGAGATGACCGAAAAAGCGGCCAACCGCACCATGGATCTGGTCGAAGAGTCCGCGCCGCTGGTGAACTACGTCAGTTACGAAGCGCAGAGTCTGACCGCCGATTGGCAGCGCTTCATGCGCCGTGACATGAACGCCGAGCAGTTCCGCGATCTGGTCAAGCGCATCGATCAATTCCTTCAGCGCACCATGAACGATGGCAGTCAGCTGTCGCAGAATCTCAGCGAAATAATGTTGGCGCAGGACTTTCAAGACCTGACAGGCCAGGTGATCAAGCGGGTAACCCGTCTGATCAGCGAACTCGAAAGCAATCTGCTCAATCTTGTTCTGATGGCCGGGCAGGTCGATCGCGTGGCTGGCATCCAGCATGACCGCGAAGCGATGCGCGCAGAGCAGGAAAAGAAAAAACAAGAAAAAGAGCCTTCCAACGGTGAAGGTCCGCAGATGCATGCCGATATACGTGAGGATGTCGTATCCGGGCAGGACGATGTCGATGATCTGCTTTCGAGCCTGGGCTTTTAGGGGAAGGTGAATATGAGCTTCGACGCCGATGAAGAAATCCTCCAGGACTTCCTGGTGGAAGCCGGCGAGATTCTCGAATTATTGTCAGAGCAGTTGGTGGAGCTGGAAAGCAGCCCCGATGACGCCGCGCTGCTCAATGCGATTTTTCGCGGTTTCCATACGGTAAAAGGTGGTGCCGGCTTTCTCCAACTACACGAATTGGTGGAATGCTGCCACATCGCCGAAAACGTCTTCGACATCCTGCGCAAGGGTGAGCGTCGCGTCGACTCGGAATTGATGGACGTCGTGCTGCAGGCACTGGACACTGTCAACGAAATGTTCACTCAGGTGCGTGAGCGCACCGAGGTCACGCCAGCAACCCCCGAACTGCTCGCTGCGCTGTCGCGTCTGGCTGAGCCTGCCGGTACGGAGGTTCCGGTTGCTGAGCACGCCGCGGTTGAACCGGCGTTGGAAGCCACGACGGCAGATAACGAATTCGAGCAGTTTCTCGGCGCCCTGGATGGTTCTGCTGGTGCGCCGACTGCTGGTGCCGGTGACGAAATCACTGACGACGAATTCGAGTCGCTGCTGGATCAGCTTCATGGCACCGGCCAGTTCGCAGCAGAGCCCAGCGCCGCGCCAGCCGTTCAGATACCTGCCTCACCGGCCAGTGACGAGATTACCGACGACGAATTCGAGGCCTTGCTGGATCAGTTGCATGGCAAGGGTCAATTCGCCGAGCCAGCTGCCGCTGCGCCTGCTGCTGATGCCGCGCCTGCGGCGGCGGGTGGCGATGAGATTACCGATGATGAGTTCGAAGCACTGCTGGATCAGTTGCACGGCAAAGGCAAGTTCGAGCCGGAAGCAACTACTCCAGCCGTAGCAGCTACGCCTGCAGTCAAAAAAGACGCTCCAGCAAAGCCGGCAGTGAAGCCCGCGCCGGGCAAGACGCCTGCAGCACCGGCAAAGGCGGAAGTTGCGCCAAAAGCTTCCGCTGCGTCCGAAAAGCCGCCGAGCGAAGCTGAAACAACCGTGCGGGTCGATACTGCGCGGCTCGATGAAATCATGAACATGGTCGGCGAGCTGGTGCTGGTGCGTAACCGTCTGGTGCGCCTGGGCTCCAATAGCGGCGACGAAGCCATGGCCAAAGCCGTATCCAACCTGGATGTGGTGACCGCCGATCTGCAGAGCGCCGTGATGAAGACGCGCATGCAGCCAATCAAGAAGGTCTTCGGCCGTTTCCCTCGGTTGGTTCGGGATCTGGCGCGTAGCCTCAAGAAAGAGATCAACCTTGAGCTTGTCGGTGAAGAAACCGATCTGGACAAGAATCTGGTGGAAGCGCTGGCCGACCCGCTGGTTCACTTGGTGCGCAACGCTGTCGACCACGGTATCGAGACGCCGGAAGAGCGCGAAGCTGCAGGCAAGCCGCGCACTGGCCGCGTGGTGCTGTCGGCCGAGCAGGAAGGCGATCACATCCTTCTGCTGATCACCGACGACGGTAAAGGCATGGACGCAGACATTCTGCGTGCCAAAGCGGTAGAGAAGGGGTTGCTGGACAAGGATGCAGCCGATCGCCTGAACGATCTGGAGTGCTACAACCTGATCTTCGCGCCGGGCTTCTCCACCAAATCGGAGATCTCCGACGTGTCCGGCCGCGGCGTCGGCATGGACGTGGTCAAGACCAAAATTTCCCAGCTCAACGGCACGGTCAATGTTTTTTCCAACAAAGGCCAGGGCTCGCGGGTAGTGATCAAGGTACCGCTGACGCTGGCGATCATGCCGACCCTGATGGTGATGCTGGGCAATCAGGCGTTCGCTTTCCCACTGGTGAGCGTCAACGAAATATTCCACCTCGACTTGTCCCGGACCAACGTGGTCGATGGCCAGGAAGTGGTGATCGTGCGAGACAAGGCGCTGCCGTTGTTTTATCTCAAACGCTGGCTGGTGCGAGGCGCGGAACATGAAGAACAACGCGAGGGGCATGTGGTGATTCTGAGTGTCGGTAACCAGAGTATCGGCTTCGTCGTCGACCAACTGGTGGGGCAGGAGGAGGTAGTGATCAAGCCGCTGGGCAAGATGTTGCAGGGCACTCCCGGCATGTCTGGCGCGACAATCACTGGCGACGGTCGTATCGCCTTGATCCTCGATGTTCCGAGCATGCTAAAGCGTTACGCGCGCCGGATCTGATCCGCTGGCAGCGGCCCTGATGGAGCCGCTGTCGCTAGGAGTGTTTTATGGCAGTCAAGGTCCTGGTGGTGGACGATTCCGGCTTTTTCCGCCGCCGAGTATCGGAAATCCTTTCTTCAGACCCGAACATCCAAGTGATCGGCACCGCCACCAATGGGCGTGAGGCGATCGATCAGGCGATGGCGTTGAAGCCCGACGTCATCACCATGGATTACGAAATGCCGATGATGGACGGTATCACCGCCGTGCGGCAGATCATGCAGCGTTGCCCGACACCCGTTCTGATGTTTTCTTCGCTTACCCACGAAGGTGCACGAGTGACGCTCGATGCATTGGATGCCGGGGCTGTGGACTTCCTGCCGAAGAATTTTGAAGATATTTCCCGTAATCCCAATAAGGTCAAACAGCTGTTATGCGAGAAGATAAACACGATTTCGCGTAGCAATCGTCGTTTCAGCACTTATTCCAGCGCTCCGACCGCCGCAACTCCAGCAGCCCGTCACGCTACTTCTCCGGCGGGATTGGCATCTGCGGCGCCGATGCCAGCGCATGCCTCAACACCAGCGCCTCGCCGCAAACCGTATCGGCTGGTTGCCATCGGCACCTCCACTGGCGGGCCGGTGGCGCTGCAGCGCGTGCTGACTCAGCTTCCCGCCAGCTTTCCGACACCCATCGTACTGATTCAGCACATGCCTGCGGCTTTCACCAAGGCGTTCGCCGAGCGGCTGGACAAGCTCTGCAAGATCCGCGTAAAGGAAGCCGAAGATGGTGACCTGCTGCGCCCTGGCCTTGCACTGTTGGCGCCCGGTGGCAAGCAGATGATGGTCGACGGGCGTGGTGCGGTGCGCATCCTGCCCGGTGACGAGCGCCTCAATTATCGGCCCTGTGTGGACGTCACGTTCGGCTCCGCCGCCAAAGCTTTCCATGACAAGGTACTGGCGGTCGTGCTCACTGGCATGGGGGCTGACGGCCGTGAAGGCGCGCGCATGCTCAAGCAGTGCGGCAGCCAGGTGTGGGCGCAGGATGAAGCCAGCTGCGTCATCTACGGTATGCCGATGGCGGTGGTGAAGGCCAATCTCAGCGACGCCGTCTATGGCCTCGATGAGATCGGTCAGCACCTGAGCGAGGCCTGCATCTGATGGATGTGCTCAGCCTTATCGGGCTGGTTCTTGCGTTTGTCGCTATCGTCGGGGGTAATTTTCTCGAGGGCGGTCACGTCTCGGCCTTGGTCAACGGGCCGGCCGCCTTGATCGTGCTAGGCGGTACCCTCGGCGCGGTGCTGTTGCAGACGCCGATGTCGGTGTTCATGCGAGCGATGTCGATCATCGGCTGGATCTTTTTTCCGCCGCGCGTGGACATGGCCCGCGGCATCAGCCTGGTCACTGGTTGGAGCGCCACGGCGCGCAAGGAGGGGCTGCTGGGTCTCGAGCCGATCGCCGAAGCCGAGCTCGATCCCTATGCCCGCAAAGGTTTGCAACTGCTGGTCGATGGCGCTGAGCCAGAGGTGATCCGCAGTATTCTCGAGGTTGATCTATACACTCAGGAAACCCGCGATATCCGTGCGGCAAAGGTGTTCGAAAGCATGGGTGGCTATTCGCCTACGGTGGGCATCATCGGTGCGGTGATGGGGTTGATTCACGTGATGGGCAACCTTGCCGATCCTAGCCAGCTGGGCAATGGCATCGCCGTTGCGTTCGTCGCGACCATTTATGGCGTGGCGTTCGCCAACCTGTTGGTGTTGCCGATCGGCAACAAACTCAAGAGCGTGGTACAGAAACAGACCGCCTACCGCGAGATGCTGCTTGAAGGCGTCCTGTCGATTGCCGAAGGGGAAAACCCCCGCTCGATCGAAATGAAGCTGCAAGGCTTCATGGATTGAGAGACGGAAAGCCGACGGCGCGCATTTGTGCCGCTGCGGACACGGGGAATGAACATGGCAGCCGCTGAAAAAACAATCATCATCCGCCAAAGCACTGCCGCCTCGCGCGGGGATATTGTTGTGTCTGATTGCTCGTTAGCGCCGGGAGTGCTCTGATCATGCCTCGGCGCAGGTCCCATGAAGAGCCCGAGAATCACGAACGCTGGCTGGTTTCCTACGCGGATTTCATCACGCTGCTGTTCGCCTTCTTCGTCGTCATGTATTCGATCTCCTCGCTCAATGAGGGCAAGTACAAGATTCTGTCCGATTCGCTGGTGGGTGTTTTCAATCAGCCAGATCGCGCCGTCAAGCCGATCCCCATCGGTGAAGAGCGGCCACACACCACGCAGCCGGATGTATCCCAGGTCGACGAGCCGTCGCAATCGTCGCAGGAACCGATCGATCCCCTGGAAAGCATCATGCACAGCATGCGCGAGGCCTTTGCCGATTTGATCGACTCGAAGCAGCTCACCGTACGGGGTAACGAGCTGTGGATCGAGATCGAACTGAACTCGAGTCTGCTGTTTCCGAGTGGGGATGCGTTACCCAACGACCATGCATTCAATCTACTAGAGAAGGTCGCCGAGATTCTGGCACCGTTCGATAACCCGATTCATGTGGAAGGCTTTACCGATAATCTGCCAATCAGCACGGACAAGTTTCCGACAAATTGGGAGCTCTCCGCTGCCCGTGCCGGCAGTGTCGTGCGGATGCTGGCTGCCGACGGTGTCGATCCGTCGCGACTGGCCGCGGTAGGCTACGGTGAGTTTCAGCCAATCGCGGACAACTCGACCGCGGAGGGCAGGGCGCGCAACCGTCGGGTGATTCTGGTCATTTCGCGTAATTTGGATGTGCGCCGTAGCGTGAGCGGTGTTGGAAGCGGCAATGCACGTACCGTCGGAGCGACGCTACAGTCTGGCACACAAAGTGCAATCGCTTCGGATCGTTAGGTACCGTTGGCGGTATCGTCAATTCTCCGTCGTCGGCCTGGCCGACACACGGCAGTTCCCGGTCTGGTTCGATCCGGATGGATGTGAGTTATGAGAGTCTGGGCTGTAGCCAATCAAAAAGGCGGAGTGGGTAAGACCACCACTTCCATCGCGCTTGCCGGATTGCTGGCCGATTCCGGCAAGCGGGTCGTGACGTTGGATCTCGATCCGCATGGATCGATGACGAGCTATTTCGGTCATGATCCGGATAACCTCGATCGCAGCGTTTTCGATCTGTTCCAGCATCAGGGATCCGTTCCAGAGGGCCTGCCCTGGCAGCTGTTGCTACCAACGAGTCACGAGCGTATTTCGCTGCTGCCGTCGAGCACTGTACTGGCGACGCTGGAGCGACAGTCACCGGGACAGAACGGCCTCGGTCTGGTGATCGCCAAGAGCCTCTCTCAGCTGTGGCAGGATTTCGACTACGCCATCATCGACAGCCCGCCGCTGCTTGGTGTGCTGATGGTCAATGCGCTGGCGGCCAGCCAGCAGCTGGTCATTCCGGTCCAAACCGAATTCCTGGCGCTGAAAGGGCTGGAGCGAATGGTCAGCACGCTTGGCATGATCAACCGATCGCGCAAGCAGGCGTTGCCCTACACCATCGTGCCGACCATGTTCGACAGGCGCACCCAGGCATCGATGAATACCTTGAAGGTTCTGCGTAACGGTTATCAGGCGAATCTTTGGCAGGCGTTCATTCCCATCGACACGCGCTTGCGCGATGCCAGCCTCGCTGGCGTCACGCCTTCGCAGCATGACCCCAACAGCCGCGCGGTGCTTGCATATCGCGCGCTGCTCAAGGCGCTGTTGGCCGCGCAAGCGTCCCCGCAGGTCGCCTGAATGTCGACATACGGGCTTGATCGCGGTTCAAGTTCACCGCGGTTGCGGCCGATAGCCTATCCAGTTGGTTCGCACGAGTTGGTTTCATGAGTCGTACCGTTCTTAAAGAAAGCCGATCGCAACAGACGCTGCAGTCCTATCTCGACGCGCTCTTGCAGGATGCCGTCATGGGTTTGGCCGAATCGGTCAGTCACGACGAATTCCAGGCAGCCGTGATCGAGGAGCAGCAACGCGACATCCAGCGGGTGGTTCCGCTGCGGCAGGTCCAGCCAGAACCGGAGCCCTTGGAGGTTGTGGTGCCGGTGGCCGCGGAGCCGGAGGCACTGCTCGAATTGGAGCCTGAGTCTCCCGCTCCGACGACACCGGCGTTGGTCGAGCCAGTCGCGAAATTCGAGCAACAGGTTCAGTTGCCTGGCGGGCCGTTGAAACACCGGAGCGGCCAACCTCAATGGGGCGAGGAGCCGTTCGAATGCCTGCTGTTCGATGTCGCCGGCCTGACCCTGGCAGTGCCGTTGATCAGCCTTGGCTCGATCTATCCGCTCGCCGGACAGGATCTGACGCCGTTGTTCGGCCAGCCCGATTGGTTTCTCGGCATATTGCCGAGTCAGGCAGGTAACCTGAAAGTGCTGGATACGGCGCGCTGGGTAATGGCCGATCGTTATCGCGACGATTTTCGCGAGGGACTGCAATACGTGATATCGGTACAGGGTTACGAATGGGGGCTGGCGGTGCATCAGGTCAGCCGCTCGATTCGCCTGGACCCACGGGAAATAAAATGGCGCTCGCAGCGCACCCAGCGGCCTTGGCTGGCTGGGACAGTGATCGATCATATGTGTGCGTTGGTGGACGTGGCTGCACTTGCCGAGCTGATCGCCAGTGGTGCGACCCGCCATCTCAAGGGCGTCCCGTCGTAAACGAATTGAACAACCAAGGGTGCGCGCAAGCGGCCCGAGTAACCGAAAGAATCGACCGCCACAGCGGTTTTGAAGAGGGTGGGCTATGAAGACGACTTCCGCACAAGGTTCCGAAGATCCGGTCCTGCAATGGGTAACCTTCCGTCTGGATAATGAGACCTACGGCATCAATGTGATGCAGGTTCAGGAAGTGTTGCGCTATACCGAAATTGCACCGGTGCCGGGTGCACCGAGCTACGTGCTTGGGATCATCAACCTGCGCGGCAATGTGGTCACCGTGATCGATACGCGCCAGCGCTTCGGCCTTGAAGCGGCGCCGGTGTCGGACAACACGCGGATCGTGATCATCGAGGCGGACCGCCAGGTGATCGGGATTCTGGTCGACAGTGTCGCCGAGGTGGTCTACCTGCGGCAGTCGGAGATCGAAACCGCGCCCAACGTTGGTAACGACGAGTCGGCGAAGTTTATCCAGGGCGTTTGCAACAAGAACAACGAGCTGCTGATTCTGGTCGAACTGGACAAGATGATGAGCGAAGAAGAATGGGCGGAACTTGAGAGTATCTGATACATGATCGCGTCGCTGGTTGCGGCGGTCGTCGCGCTTGCCTTGTGCTGCCTGGCATTGCTGGGCTGCTGCATCTGGCTGTTCCGGCGCCAGGGGCAGCAGGCTCAACTGCAAGCGCACCAGGACGCGATCCGTGATAAACGACTCAAGGAGCTCAGCGCCCGTCTGGACACTTATCTGGAAGGCAGCGTGCGGATGGGCAAAAATTTGCATGAGCTGTCACGAATCGTTGCACCGCTGCCAGAAAAGCTCAGTCAGATCGAGCAGCGCGATCCGAACAACTTCTCCTTCTCCCAGGCCGCCAAGCTGGTCGGTATGGGTGCCAGCGTCGATGATCTGACGCAATCCTGCGGTCTTTCCCAGTCTGAAGCCGAATTGATGAGCAAGCTGCATCAGGCACGGCGTAACCCCGGTTAGTTGCACGTTCGTTTCATCGCTTCTGCCACCCATTTTGTGACGTATGCCTGGCCGGTTGGCTGTGCCACGGAACGTTGTAATCGTTGCTCCCTCCAATACATACAAGGCTTCGCCCGTGTCCGGTGCGGGTCCGTGCCCGGTTTCGGGCCAGGAGGGTGTGATGCTGCGCATTCTGATGCTGTTTCTGCTGGCGAGCCCAGCCTGGCTTTGTGCGGCGGAAGCGCCGACGGAAGTCGAAGGTGCGATGACCATTAACGTTTACCAGGCTAAACAGCTTCACGAGCTTGGTGCGGTATTCATCGATGTGCGCCCACGTCGCGAGTGGGGCTGGGGTCACGTCGAAGGTGCGGTACATATGGATCTTGCCCAGGAGTTTTTCGGGCTGTCGCGCCTCGACTGGCCGAGAACCGTCCCGTTGGTGGTCTATTGCGATAGCGAGGTCTGTCCTGCCAGCGCGGCGGCCGCTCGCCTCGCCGTCACCTGGGGCTATGAGCAGGTCTTCTACTTTCGACAGGGCTACTTCGCCTGGGTGCTGCAGGATTTTCCGCAGGAAAAAGGTAGGTTCAGCGGTGTCACGACGCTGAACGCTCAGGCCCATTGAGGCGGGGAATCGGCGGCGAGGCCTGCTGCTCCGTAAAACCTTGCGGGCATTTCCCCTTCAGATACCAGGCAAACGCGATGATCTCGGCGATGGTGCGGTACAGCGCCTCGGGTATTGCATCGCCGAGCTCCAGTCGCGCCAGCAGCTTTACCAGTTCGGCATTTTCGTAGATCGGCACTTCATGTTCGCGGGCGATCGCCAGTATCGCTTCGGCCAACTCATCGTCGCCCTTGGCTGAAAGGGTTGGCGTGCTTACCCCATCGTAGGTGAGCGCGATGGCCTGACGTGGTGTGTTGGCTGTCATGCGGTTTCGTCCACGAAGCGTTGATCCAGCGAGGTGCGAGGCCCCTGTGGTGGCGTGCCCCGGCGGCAAGCCAGTTCGCCGACATTCAACCCGGCCGAGACCAGTCGCTGGCGCAGGTGGTCGAGTTCCGCCGAGATCAGTTTGGCGGTGCCGCTGTGCTCTGCCCATATTTGACTCGATAGGCTGCCATGCGCCAGCTGTGCCTGGACCTGCAGCGGGCCCAGGGGTGCGACGTCAAATGCGAGTTCGACTTTCCAGAGGGTTTCCGGTTTTTCCTTGCGATTGTGCTGAGGTTCTTCTTCGCGTTGCAGTTTTACCTGTAGCGGGACGATATTGTGCTGATCACGCATCGGCACCTCGATCTGCCAGGTGGTGACCTGCGTCCCGTCCGGGCTGGTTTGGGTTTGCGCGAGGCTGGACAGCTGATGCGTCTGCAATCGTGAAACGGCCGCAGCTGCGAGTTTCAGCAGCATTTCCAGGTCGGCCTCGCCGTCGGCATTCAGCGGCAGCCGGCTCGGCAGTGGAAAGCTTTGCGCCAGTTGACGAGCGTTCGGCTGTCCCAACGCACCCAGGGCGTTGCGGGCAAAGGCAGGCAATGCCTGACCCAGGGTTGCGCCCGCCTGAGCGTTAGCCAGCGGCCCGCCGGGCAGTCCTGGCAATTGCGCGATCAGGCGGAGTAGGGTCGCTTTCATGTCTGCCGTCAAATTGCCGGTCTGACCGCTCAGCAGGCTTCCTTCCAGGAATACACCGCTCCGAACCAATGCCTGTGCCAATGTCTTGGCATCGCCCAACTGTTGCATGTCCGGGACCAAACCGAGCAACCGCTCGGCGGCGCCGCGCAACTGCTCGGGTAGTGCGGAGCCGGATGAGAGTGCGCTTAGCAGTCCTTCGAGCGAGCCTTGGCGACTATTCTGTGCCGTCAGTTGCTGGCCCAGCACTAGCTGATCGAGACGCCCGCTCAGCGGCATGAACGCCAGCGATTGATCGCCTTGGACGCGAGCCGTGATCAGGCTACCCGGCGCAAGCGGTATGGCTGATTCGATGTTCAGCTTCTGGCCGGCAAGCGGCGAGTTGAGCAGGCTGATCACGGTTTTGAATACGGTTTGTCCAGCCTGCTGGACCTGCTGACTGACCGTAACTTTTCCCTGTACGACCGTGCCGACCGGCAGTTGGTCGAGATCGATGCTGCTCTGGGGCTGCCGGTTGCCTGGCTGCAGTGTGGCTAGAAGGCGAATGTCGGAAACCGCGGTAACGAGCATCGCTGCTCCAGGCGCGGCTGCTTTGGAGCTGCCGGCCTCGACCGTCGCCTGCCGTCCGTTGTTCAGCGTCAGGCGCAGCGTCATCTGAAAGGTTTGTAGCGCTTCCTTGATACTGATGATCTCGGCCTCAGCGCTTTCCCCAGCAGCCAGCAATCCCTGCATTGGCTGCAGCAGCTTCAACGCCATGTCGGCCGTCGTGGTAATCGGTCGAGACGGGCCGGAAGCGGGGATTGCCTGGGTACTTTTGATCTCAGTCATTTTTACTCAAATGCTCTTACAACCTTTCGCCTTTGTGGTCTTTGGTGCCGGGGCTCGCCATGTATAATTCCGGCCGCCCGGTTTGCCGTCCATTGTAGCGGCCGCGCTCCTTTCATCTTGAGGTGTCCATAGCGTGTCCAGTCCCTTTCTAGAAGCTGTGGCGCTTTCCTGCGAACGGGATTGGCGCCTCTTGTTCGAGAGGTTAGACCTGCGGATCGCCAAAGGGGAAATGTTGCAGATCGCCGGACCCAACGGCAGCGGCAAAACCAGCCTGCTGCGGTTGCTCTCAGGTCTGATGCAACCGACCGCGGGTGAGGTACTACTCAATGGCCGCGGGCTCGAAAGCCAGCGCGGAGAGCTGGCCCGCAATCTTCTTTGGATCGGTCACGCCGCGGGTATTAAGGGACTGCTCAGCGCCGAAGAAAACCTCACTTGGCTATGCGCGCTGCATCAGCCTGCGACGCGCGACGTCATCTGGCAAGCGCTCGATGCGGTGGGGTTGCGCGGCTTCGAGGACGTGCCGTGCCATACGCTTTCTGCGGGCCAGCAACGACGTGTCGGTCTGGCCCGGCTGTATCTGTCGCCGCCGCCTTTGTGGATCCTCGACGAACCTTTCACCGCGCTGGACAAGCATGGCGTGACTCAACTCGAACGCCATCTGGCGGCCCACTGCGAGCAAGGTGGCATGGTCGTGCTGACGACCCATCATTCGCTTACCCACAAGCCGGCGAGCTTCCGAGAAATTGACCTGGGGCAGCGGGCTGCATGAGTAATGTCTTCACTTTGCTATTGGCTCGCGAAGCCCGTCTTCTATTCCGCCGTCCTGCCGAACTGGCAAATCCGCTGGTGTTCTTCGCCATCGTCATCGCCTTGTTCCCATTGGCGGTCGGCCCCGAGTCGCAATTACTACAGACGATTTCGCCGGGGCTGGTCTGGGTGGCTGCCTTGTTAGCCGTACTGCTTTCGCTGGATGGGCTGTTCCGCAGCGACTTCGAAGACGGTTCGCTCGAACAGTGGGTCGTTTCGCCGCACCCATTAGCACTTCTGGTGCTCGCCAAGGTACTGGCACACTGGGCGTTTTCAGGCTTGGCGCTGGTTCTGCTGGCGCCACTGCTGGGACTCATGCTGGGAATGCCGTTGAGCGTGCTGCCCGTGCTACTGGTGTCGCTGCTGCTGGGCACGCCGATACTCAGTCTGCTCGGCGCCGTTGGTGCGGCATTGACCGTTGGTCTCAAGCGTGGCGGCTTGCTGCTGGCTCTGCTCATTCTCCCGCTCTATATCCCTGTTCTTATTCTGGGCAGCGGGGCGCTGCAGGCAGCGTTACAGGGGCTGCCTGCTATTGGTCACCTATTATGGCTTTCCAGCCTGACTGCCCTTGCAGTTACCCTGACACCCTTTGCGATAGCGGCCGGCCTGAAGATCAGCGTCGGTGAATAATGGACTGCATGATGGCTCTATCTGATAGCAGAATACGCGCCGCCACTGCGAGGCAGGCACTATGAACTGGACATGGTTCCACAAGCTGGGTTCGCCCAAATGGTTCTACGAAATCAGTAGCCGCTGGATGCCTTGGCTGGCTTGGGCGGCGCTGTTGCTGATCAGCGTTGGCGTGGTTTGGGGGCTGGCATTTGCGCCGCAGGATTACCAGCAGGGCAATAGCTTCCGCATCATCTACATTCATGTGCCCGCGGCGTTTCTCGCTCAGTCGATTTACGTGATGCTGGCCGTGGCGGGTGTGGTCGGTCTGGTATGGAAGATGAAGCTGGCCGATGTCGCGTTGCAGCAGGCTGCGCCCATCGGCGCCTGGATGACTTTCATCGCGCTGCTAACCGGTGCGGTATGGGGCAAGCCGACCTGGGGCGCCTGGTGGGTATGGGATGCGCGGCTCACATCGATGCTGATTCTGCTGTTTCTATATTTCGGCATCATTGCGCTCGGCCAGGCTATCAGTAATCGTGACAGCGCGGCGAAGGCCTGCGCGGTGCTGTCCATCGTCGGGGTGGTAAACATTCCGATCATCAAATACTCTGTGGAGTGGTGGAACACCCTTCATCAGCCTGCCACGTTTACCGTCACTGAAAAACCCGCCATGCCTGCGGAGATGTGGCTACCGCTCCTGGTGATGGTGTTGGGCTTCTACTGTTTCTTCGCGCTGGTGCTGCTGATGCGCATGCGCCTCGAAGTGTTGCGCCGTGAATCACGAAGCAACTGGGTCAAGGCTGAAGTGAAAGCGCTGGTGGGCAAGGCATCATGAATTTCTCGTCGTTTTCCGAATTCATCGCCATGGGTAACCACGGCCTGTATGTCTGGACGTCCTATGGCGTCAGCCTGGTTGTCCTGATTTTGAACGTGGCGCTGCCGATCATGGCGCGTCGGCGTTACCTGCAAGACGAGGCGCGCCGTTTGCGCCGGGAGGAAATGAAGTGAATCCTGTGCGCAAGAAGCGTCTGTTTATCGTGTTGGCCATCCTGGCCGGCGTAGGCATTGCGGTGTCACTGGCGTTATCTGCGCTGCAAGAGAACATCAATCTTTTTTACACACCGACTCAGATTGCCGCGGGCGAAGCACCGGAAGGCACACGCATCCGTGCGGGCGGCATGGTCGAAGAAGGCTCGGTACAACGCAGCAACGATTCGCTGACGGTATCTTTTCGTGTCACCGACTATGCCGAAGCGGTCACCATCCAATACCAGGGGATTCTTCCTGACCTGTTTCGCGAAGGGCAGGGGATCGTCGCCTTGGGACGTGTGAATGCGGATGGAGTGCTGGTCGCTGACGAAGTGCTGGCCAAGCACGACGAAAATTACATGCCGCCTGAAGTGGCCGCTGCGCTTGAAAAAAGCGGCAAAAGCAAGCCCTACGGTGGTAGCGAGCAGGAGTACGCGAAATGATCCCCGAGCTCGGCCATTTGGCGATGATTCTGGCGCTGTGCCTGGCACTCGTGCAGGGCACGCTTCCGTTGATTGGCGCCTGGCGCGGTGACCATCGATGGATGGGCTTGGCCCAGCCGGCGGCGTGGGGACAGTTTTCCTTCCTGGCGTTTTCCTTCGCCTGCCTCACTTACGCTTTCATGGTGGATGATTTCTCGGTCGCCTATGTCGCGCAGAACTCCAACAGCGCCTTGCCCTGGTATTACAAATTCAGCGCTGTGTGGGGCGCGCATGAGGGCTCGTTGCTGCTCTGGGCGTTCATTCTTTCGGCCTGGACGTTCGCGGTATCGATTTTCTCCCGTCAGTTGCCTGAAGACATGCTGGCTCGGGTCTTGGGTGTGATGGGGCTGATCAGCATCGGGTTCCTGCTATTTCTGATTGTCACCTCCAATCCATTCGAACGCCTGCTGCCGCAGGCGCCGATGGACGGACGTGACCTCAATCCCTTGCTTCAGGACTTCGGCTTGGTCGTACACCCGCCGATGCTCTATATGGGCTATGTCGGTTTCTCGGTGGCTTTCTCGTTTGCCATCGCCGCGCTGCTTGGCGGCCGTTTGGATGCCGCCTGGGCACGCTGGTCGCGTCCCTGGACGCTGATTGCCTGGGCCTTCTTGGGTACGGGTATCGCGCTGGGCTCCTGGTGGGCTTATTACGAGCTGGGCTGGGGCGGCTGGTGGTTCTGGGATCCAGTGGAGAACGCGTCCTTCATGCCCTGGCTCGTGGGTACGGCGCTGATTCATTCGCTGGCGGTAACGGAAAAGCGCGGTGTGTTCAAAAGCTGGACGGTACTGCTCGCGATTGCCGCATTCTCGCTCAGCTTGCTGGGCACCTTCCTGGTTCGCTCCGGTGTGCTGACATCGGTTCACGCCTTCGCCACCGATCCGGCGCGCGGCGTCTTCATTCTGGCGTTTCTGCTGTTGGTGGTGGGTGGTTCGTTGACCCTGTTCGCACTACGCGCGCCCGTGGTGAAGAGTCAGATCGGTTTCGGCCTGTGGTCGCGGGAAACGCTGCTGCTGGTCAATAACCTACTGCTGGTGGTCGCGACCGCAATGATCCTGCTGGGTACGCTGTATCCGCTGTTGCTCGATGCTTTGTCCGATACCAAACTTTCGGTTGGACCTCCTTACTTCAACGCCATGTTCCTGCCGCTCGTTGGTGCCCTGATGCTCGCGCTTGGCGTGGGTATTCTGGTGCGCTGGAAAGACACGCCGGTGAAATGGTTGATGGGCATGCTGACACCGGTACTGATGACCAGCGCTGTCCTTGGCGGGTTGGGCTCGATGGTCTTCGGCGACTTCCATTGGGCTGTGCTGGCTGTCTGTCTGCTCGCCGCCTGGGTCGTAGCGGCTGGGGTTCGCGACATACTCGACAAGACCCGCCACAAGGGTCTGATAAAAGGTGTTCGCAGCCTGGCGCCGAGCTATTGGGGTATGCAACTGGCGCATTTCGGGCTGGTGGTTTGCGCGTTGGGTGTGGTGCTGACGAGCCAGCAGAGCGATGAGCGCGATCTGCGCCTGGCGCCGGGGGAATCGCTGCAGCTGGGCGGTTACAGCTTCGTCTTTGACGGCGCCAAGCATTTCGAGGGGCCGAACTTCACGTCCGACAAAGGCACGATTCGCGTATTCGATGGCGATGAGCAGGTCGCGACATTGCATCCAGAGAAGCGCCTCTACACCGTGCAGCAGATGCCGATGACCGAAGCAGGCATTGATGCCGGTTTTACCCGTGACCTCTATGTGGCGCTGGGCGAGCCGCTGGAAGACGGTGCCTGGGCGGTGCGGGTACATATCAAGCCGTTCGTGCGCTGGATCTGGCTGGGCGCGTTGTTGATGTCTCTGGGCGGCGTTCTCTCGGTCAGTGACAAGCGCTACCGGGTCAAAGTCAGGACCCGCGTCCGCGAGACGCTTGGTTTGGCCCAGCAAGGAGCCTGAAATGAAAAGATTGCTGATGTTGCTGCCGCTGGTGCTCTTTCTAGTCGTCGCCGTGTTTCTCTATCGCGGCTTGTTCCTGGACCCGACGGAGCTTCCGTCGGCGCTGATCGGCAAGCCGCTTCCGTCGTTCTCTCTGCCCTCGGTCGAGGATCCGCAGCGGTTGATCAGCGCGCAGGACATCAAAGGCAAACCGGCGCTCGTTAACGTCTGGGCGACCTGGTGCGTGGCTTGCAAGGTAGAGCATCCTGTGCTCAACAAGCTCGCAGCGCAGGGCGTGAATATTTATGGGGTCAACTACAAGGACGACAATGCCGCTGCCCAGAAATGGCTCCGGGATTTCCATGATCCCTATCAGCTGAACATTCGTGACGAGCAGGGCAGCCTTGGCCTGGATCTGGGCGTGTACGGCGCTCCTGAAACGTTCATCGTCGACAAGCAGGGGATCATCCGTCACAAGTACGTCGGTGTGATCGACGAGCGCGTCTGGCGCGAGAAGCTTGCCGCGCTTTATCAGGAACTGGTGGACGAATGAGACAGTTGATCCGGGGCGTTCTGCTGGTGCTGTGTCTGGTTGGCAGCGCGCACGCGGCGATCGATGCGTACGAATTCAAGAGCGAAGCTGAACGAGAGCGCTACCGTACATTGGTCGAGGAGCTGCGCTGCCCTAAATGCCAGAACCAGAACATTGCTGATTCCAACGCGCCCATTGCCATGGATCTACGGCGTGAAATCTACCGCATGCTGGAAGACGGGCAGAGCAACGAGCAAATCGTCGATTATCTCGTCGCGCGCTATGGCGACTTCGTGCGCTACAAGCCACCCGTCAACGCCAAGACATTCGTGCTCTGGTACGGCCCGATAGCGTTGCTGGCACTCGGATTCGGCGTGCTGGCATTCATTTTGGTGCGCCGCCGCCGCGGGGCGGATGCCAACGCGGCGAACATCCTTTCCGAGGCCGAGCGAGAGCGCCTCGCCATGTTGCTGGATAAAAAACAACCATGATCGATTTCTGGATAGGTGCCGGCCTGCTGTTGTTGGCTGCCCTGGCGTTCCTTCTGCTTCCCTTGTTGCGGGGGCGTCGAGTGCAGGCGGAAGAGGACAGGACTGCTCTGAACGTCGCGCTGTATGAAGAGCGGCTTGATGAACTGGCCGTACAGCAATCTGCCGGAATCCTTACGCTGGAGCAGTTCGAGGGCGCGCGCGCCGACGCGGCGCGCGAACTGCTCGATGACACCGAGGGCGGCGATACGCGGCGCAGCAGCAGTCTGGGCCGGGCCATTCCGCTGATCGCCGCGATTCTGGTACCGCTGCTCGGCTATGGTCTGTACATGTATTGGGGCGCGAGCGACAAGTTGGCACTGGCGCGCGAGTTCGCGGTGCAACCTAAATCCATGGAGGAGGCGACGTCGAGGCTGGAGCGGGCGGTGAAGGCGCAACCCGAATCCGCTGAGGCGTGGTATTTCCTTGCCCGGACCTACATGCGTCAGGAGCGCCCCGCCGATGCGGCCGCCGCTTATGCGCAGCTCATCGAGGTGGCTGGCCGTCAGCCGGAGCTGCTCGGGCAATGGGCTCAGGCGCTGTATTTCGCCGAGGGTCGTCAGTGGACGGAGCAGATGCAGCAGCTCACCGACGAGGCGCTGAAAGGCGATCCCCACGAGGTCACCAGCCTCGGCTTGCTGGGCATCGCTGCGTTTGAAAATGAACGCTTCCAGGAAGCCATAGGTTTCTGGGAGCGCCTGGTTGCCACATTGCCGGCGCAAGACCCGTCGCGTCAGGCTATTCAGTCCGGCATCGCCCGCGCTCGCGAACAACTCGGCGAATCAGCTTCCGCGAGTGTGGCGGAACCTGCTGGCGAGACAGCCGCTGTGGCCAGCTCCGGCCTGACGGTTGATGTTCGCCTGGATGCTGCTCTGACCGATGAGGTGCTGCCTACCGATACGGTGTTCGTCTTCGCTCGTGCGGTTTCCGGCCCGCCGATGCCGTTGGCGGTGAAACGTCTGACGGTGGCTGATCTGCCTGCGACGGTCAATTTGAGCGATGCCGATGCAATGACTCCGCAGCTCCGATTGTCCAACTTCGAGCAAGTCAGACTGTATGCCCGCATTTCCCGCAGCGGGGATGCCACTCGCGGCGAGTGGAAGGGCCGCAGTGAGCCGCTGGCGTTGGGCAACGACGGCACGGTCAGGCTGACAATCGACCAACCTGAAACGCCCTGACCGCAGGCGGGGCGGCTACGAGGCGAGTAATGATGGCGATGGTTTCGACACAGCGTACAAGAGACTTGTTCAGGGCTTGCGGCGTGATGACGCTGGCGTTGCTGCTGGGTGCATGCGCGGGTAATCCGTATCAGACCTCGGAGCCGGGCTCTAAGGCTCCGCCAGCGCCAGGGCCCCAGGAGCCGGCTGCAAGCCCACCGCCCGTGCGCACGCCGCCGGCGCCACGTCCACCTGCAACTCAAAAGAGCCATCCGCGTTACGCGCCGCCACCCCATGCCGCTGCGCATTGGGACAACGGTCTGGGTGTGTATGTCGTGGAAGGCCGCAACATGTTTTATCGTGAGCGGCTTTACTATCGTTGGGATGGCGATTGGTATTGCGCCGGCCGTCCAGACGGCCCATGGGAACCGGTCGCGCTCCCGAGCGTCCCAACGGGTCTTCGCAGCTTGCATTGATCCGCCAACTTCAATTCGTCCTTTTTTGCGTGACGCACTAAAGGCGAATCGAAGACTGCCGATAAGAGATCAGGCCCAGCAATATATGCCGGCAGCAAGTTCAGCCTTGTAAAGCAGTTCATCCGGAGCAGATTCATGAGTGCAGCAGTCAAACGTCTTGAAGAAACCGGCAGCGCATTACGCGATGCGATGGTGCAGCAGGACT
Organism: Stutzerimonas sp.; assembly: GCF_982611455.1. Lineage (NCBI taxonomy): Bacteria > Pseudomonadati > Pseudomonadota > Gammaproteobacteria > Pseudomonadales > Pseudomonadaceae > Stutzerimonas > Stutzerimonas sp. The sequence goes on along the minus strand of NZ_CEXBBO010000003.1, from coordinate 116,452 downwards.
GGACGGCGATCAGCGTCCTCGATTTGCAATGCCGGCAGGTCGTTGAAGCCGCCATGAACGAGCCGCGTCAGGATGAGCCGGCGATTCGCCAGCGCCTGCAGGAGCTGGTCAATCTTTATCGTGAACTGGTGACTACTTGCCAAGCGGAGCAAAGGCGCATAGCTGATGAGCTGATTCAGCTCAATCAATCCCAGCAGGGCGCGAAGCTTTACAAGCTGTTCGGCTAATTCTTCGAAGCGTTTTCATGCTTCGCTATTTACCATTCGTCAGCTCAATTCCGACTTAAAAAGCTGTTGGGATTGCCGGCCAGACCCTGCATCTGGCAAATCCTTAGCGAAATAATTGGTCTGGATTTCGTGGCCGCTCTGTAATTGCGTTCTGTCTGTTTTCTTGGTTATTCCCCGCTAATATCGTCGAAATACCCCTATGCCGCCCATTAGGATGCTCATGCTGGATGTGAGGTTGTCGGTTTAATGGGGCGTTTGGCTGCTCTTATTTTCTTTGTATTTTCCTTCCCTAGCGTCAACAAACCGGATGGTTTCCTGGCATTTTCTAGTTTGGATTCACGTCATAAATTTGACTCGGCTCGTTTTTTTTAATTAACTAGTGGCTATCTGCCGGTGGGAGCAATCGTTTTTCTCCCAGATACGAGCGCAGGCCTTTCTTTCAGCCTCTAGAGCCTATAAACAAGATGTGGCGTGAAACCAAAATTTTGTTGATAGACGACGACAAGGATCGTCGCCGCGATTTGGCGGTCATCCTCAACTTTCTGAGTGAAGATCATCTGGCCTGTTCCAGTAGCGACTGGCATGGCGTGGTCGACTCGCTCGAATCGAGCCGTAGCGTGCTCGGCGTTTTGCTTGGGAACGTTTCAGCTAAGGGCGGTGCGGTAGAGCTGCTCAAGCAACTCAGCAAATGGGACGAGAACCTTCCCCTGATGTTGATTGGCGAGCCCGTTCCGGCGGACTGGCCGGACGAGATCCGCCGGCGTGTGCTGACCAGCCTCGAAATGCCGCCGAGCTACAACAAGCTGCTCGATTCGCTTCACCGCGCTCAGGTTTATCGCGAAATGTACGACCAGGCCAAGGCGCGCGGGCGTCAGCGCGAACCCAACCTGTTTCGCAGCCTGGTTGGCACCAGCCGTGCCGTACAGCATGTTCGGCAGATGATGCAGCAGGTGGCCGACACCGAGGCGAGCGTGCTGATCCTCGGTGAGTCCGGCACCGGCAAGGAAGTCGTCGCGCGTAACCTGCATTACCATTCCAAGCGCCGTGGCGGGCCTTTTGTGCCGGTCAACTGCGGCGCCATTCCAGCCGAACTGTTGGAAAGCGAACTGTTCGGTCATGAGAAGGGCGCCTTTACCGGCGCGATCACCTCGCGTGCCGGTCGTTTCGAGCTGGCCGAAGGCGGTACGCTGTTTCTCGACGAAATTGGCGATATGCCATTGCCGATGCAGGTCAAGCTGTTGCGAGTGCTTCAGGAACGCACATTCGAGCGCGTGGGCAGCAATCGTACGCAGAACGCCGATGTACGAATAATCGCGGCGACCCATAAGGATCTGGAAAAGATGATCGTAGACGGCAGCTTCCGCGAGGATCTGTACTACCGTCTCAACGTTTTCCCCATCGAAATGGCCCCGCTGCGCGAGCGCATCGAGGACATCCCGCTGCTGATGAACGAACTCATCTCGCGCATGGAGCATGAGAAGCGTGGCTCGATTCGCTTCAATTCCGCGGCGATCATGTCGTTGTGCCGTCACGATTGGCCGGGCAATGTGCGCGAACTGGCGAACCTCGTCGAACGCATGGCAATCATGCATCCATACGGCGTGATCGGGGTAATGGAACTGCCGAAGAAATTCCGCCATGTCGATGACGACGACGAGCAGTATGCCGTCAATATGCATGACGAGATGGAGGAGCGTGCCGCGATCAACGCTCCCATCGTGGCTGCCGACGCGCATGCGATGCTCCCCGTTGAAGGCCTCGATCTGAAAGACTACCTGGGCAATCTGGAGCAAGGCCTGATCCAACAAGCGCTCGAGGATGCTGGCGGAGTCGTTGCCCGCGCTGCCGAACGTCTGCGTATTCGCCGAACGACCCTTGTGGAGAAGATGCGTAAATACGGCATGAACCGTCGCGACGACGATCTCGACGAGTGAGCACTCACCACGCCGCTGGCCCCAGCGGCGTGGCTTCCATTTTGTAACCTGCCTGCCTTGCCGGGCATGATCTTTGCTGTCTGACATTCGACGACCATCTTTTGACGGATTCGAGTGCCAGTGACCTCAGCGTTCTCTTCATCAGCTGTCACCCAGCATCCTGCCAAGGCAGCAGCAACCAGCGAGCTTGAACAGTCGCTCGAGTTGTTTACCCGCATGTCCGGTCGATTAGGCGAATCCCAGCAGCTACTGCAGACCCACGTAGCCGAGCTGAAGGATCAGCTTGCCGAAACCAGCGCGTTGCGTCGGCGTGAATTCGACGAGAAGGAACGCCTGGCCAATCGCCTGCAGAGTCTGCTGGACCTATTGCCTGGCGGCGTCATCGTCATAGACGGGCAAGGTGTGGTCCGCGAAGCCAATCCGGTTGCTCTTGAGCTTCTGGGCGAGCCGCTCGAAGGGCTGCTCTGGCGTGAGGTGATTGCGCGCAGCTTTGCTCCGCGCAAGGACGATGGCCATGAAATTTCTTTGAAAGACGGACGTCGTGTCTCGATTGCCACGCGCTCGCTGAATGGCGAGCCCGGGCAGCTCGTATTGCTCACCGATCTGACCGAGACGCGAAGATTGCAGGAAGAGTTGGCGCGCCATGAGCGTCTCTCCTCGCTGGGCCGGATGGTTGCCTCGTTGGCTCATCAAATCCGGACACCATTATCGTCGGCTTTGTTGTACGCCAGTCACTTGGAACAAGGCGGGCTATCCGCTGAGCATCAGCAACGTTTTGCTGGACGCCTGAAGGATCGTTTGAATGAGCTGGAGCACCAAGTTCGCGACATGCTGGTCTTCGCTCGCGGCGATCTGCCGTTGGAGGATCAGCTGATGCCCGCCGAGCTGCTGGCGGCGTTGCGCTCCGCGGCAGAGGCGCGCGTGCAGGGCATCGCCATTCGTTGGCAATGCGACGTGCGGAACGGTGCGCTGTTATGCAATCGCGACACGCTGGTGGGTGCATTGCTCAATCTGATCGAGAACGCACTTCAAGCCACCAGCAATCATCCACGCATTAAAGTGCATCTCTACGCTCGAGGTTCGGCATTGCGTGTCAGTATCAGCGACAACGGCGCGGGGATCGATGCCGCGACCCTGGCTCGACTCGGCGAGCCGTTCTTCACCACGAGGGCGACCGGAACCGGGTTGGGGCTGGCCGTGGTCAAGTCGGTCGCGCGTGCGCATTCAGGTGCGCTTGAGCTGCGCTCTCGGCCGGGTCGAGGGACCTGCGCCACCTTGCAGCTGCCGCTGCTTCCGGTGTTTGCACCGGCAATCTCGGAGTGAAGCCGATGGCTGCCAAAATTCTCCTGGTCGAGGACGATCGCGCATTGCGTGAGGCGCTGAGCGACACGCTGGAACTCGGTGGCTATCCGCATCGTGCGGTCGATAGTGCCGAGGCCGCGCTCCATGCGCTTGAGCAGGAAGGCTTCGGCCTGGTAATCAGCGATGTGAACATGCCTGGCATGGATGGTCATGCGCTGCAGATGCTCGTGCGCAAGCGGTACCCCCAGATGCCGGTATTGTTGATGACCGCCTACGGTGCCGTAGAGCGAGCCGTCGAGGCGATGCGCCAGGGCGCTGTGGACTATCTGGTCAAGCCGTTTGAGCCGAAGGTCTTACTTGGGCTTGTCGCTCGACATGCCTGCGGTCAGCTTGGCGCGACCGATTCACAAGGACCGGTCGCGGTCGAGCCCGCGAGTCAGCAATTGCTGGCATTGGCGGCCCGCGTCGCGCAGAGCGAATCGACCGTGCTTATCTCCGGCGAGTCCGGCACCGGTAAAGAGGTGCTGGCTCGCTACATCCATCAGCAATCAAAGCGAGCAGACAAACCCTTCATCGCGATCAACTGCGCTGCGATACCGGACAACATGCTCGAGGCAACGCTGTTCGGCCACGAAAAAGGTGCCTTCACGGGTGCAATCGCGACTCAGCCGGGCAAATTCGAGCTGGCCGAAGGCGGCACGCTACTGCTCGACGAAATTTCCGAAATGCCGTTGGCTCTACAAGCCAAATTGCTACGCGTATTGCAGGAGCGTGAGGTCGAGCGCGTCGGCGCTCGCAAACCGATAGCGCTGGACATCCGGGTCGTCGCTACGACCAATCGTGATTTGGCGGAGGAAGTCCGAAGCGGGCGTTTCCGTGAAGATCTGTTCTATCGGCTTTCGGTATTCCCGCTCGCCTGGCCCGCCTTGCGTGACCGACCTGCGGATATCGTGCCGCTTGCCGAGCGCCTGCTGGCCAGTCATGCGCTGAAGATGCGCCAGCCTACCGCCAAGCTCATACCCGAGGCGCGTCAGTGCCTGCTCAGCCATCCCTGGCCCGGCAATGTCCGCGAGCTGGACAATGCCATCCAGCGCGCTCTGATACTGCAGCAGGGCGGTCTGATCCGGCCGGACGACCTCTGTCTGACTGCGGCGGCTGGTTTCGCTTCGCTGGCGCGTGGAACAACTGACGCTGCGCCAGTGGATCCGATACGCGCAGCACCGCCCGCCTCGACAGAGATGGGTGGCGCGCTGGGCGAAGATCTGCGGCGTCGTGAGTTCGAGTTGATCCTCGATACCCTGCGTGCCGAACGTGGCCGACGCAAGGAGACCGCCGACCGGCTGGGCATCAGTGCGCGCACCCTGCGCTACAAGCTCGCGCAGATGCGTGACGCTGGTATGGATCCGGAAGCCGCCTTGTACGCCAGCTAAACGAGCCCCTGAAAGGTCCCTCGGAGATTGGCGCGGGCGGCTCTGATAAGCTCGGTCGATCATGACTACGAGGGGCTGAAGGTGGACGAAGGATTCTGGCAACGGCGTTGGGCGCGCAACGAAATCGGCTTTCACTCGAGTGAGGCCAATCCTTACCTGCTTCGTCACTGGCCCGCTTTGCAATTGGCCAAGGGCTCCAGGATTCTGGTGCCGTTGTGCGGAAAAAGTCTTGATATGGCCTGGCTGTCCGAGAATGGTTTCGCAGTGCTAGGTGTGGAGTTAAGCGAGCGGGCAGTCGAGGACTTCTTCGTTGAGCAGGGGTTGGTCGCGGATGTGAGCCACCAGGGCGAGTTCAAGGTCTACCGTGCAGGTACGCTTGAAATTCGATGTGGCGATTTCTTCGCCTTGAGTCGCGGCGACGTGGCGGATTGTCAGGGACTCTACGATCGAGCTGCGCTGATCGCATTGCCTGCGGTGATGCGCCAGCGCTACGTCGAGCATCTGTCGCGCATCCTTGCGCCGGGCTGTCAGGGATTGCTGGTGACTCTGAACTACGAGCAAGAACAGATGCCCGGGCCGCCGTTTGCGGTAAGTGATGCCGAGGTTCGGCAGTCCCTGAGCCCTCGTTGGGACGTTGAGTTGCTGGAGCGGGCGAATGCGCTGGAAGGCAACTGGAAATTTCTTCAGCGCGGGCTGACACGCCTGGAAGAAAGCTGCTACCGGCTCGAAAGAACGGAGTAGGCGCTTGCTCTCATTGCGGAGGTGATGACGCGGCAAGCCTAGTGGAGGTGCTTTTACCCATTCAGGCTCAGCCCGAAAGCTCGATAGGCGGCGTGCGTAGCGCCGCCTATCAGCCCCACCGAAGCCATCTGCATATCTATTTCTTTGAGCTGATGGTCCGGCTCGTTCAGCCGCGCTGACGCAGCGCTTCGATACGATCCTCCAAAGACGGGTGCGTCATCAGCAGCCCGGCCAGGCCGTTACGCAGGGAGCCGTTGATGCTGAAGGCCTTGAGACTGTCCGGCATATCCACCGGTACGCCCTGTTCGGTACGTAGCCGCTGTAGCGCGCCGATCATCGCGTTGGTGCCGGCCAACTGCGCACCGGCTTCATCAGCGCGAAACTCGCGTTTACGCGAGAACCACATGACGACGATGCTGGCGAGTATGCCCAGCACCAGCTCGGCAAAGATTGTCGCGACGAAGTAGCCAATGCCATGGCCGTCTTCGTTCTTCAGGATTACCCGATCGACGAAGCTGCCGAAGATCCGCGCGAAGAACATGACAAAGGTATTCACCACACCCTGAATCAGCGCAAGGGTCACCATATCGCCGTTGGCGACGTGACCGATCTCGTGAGCCAATACAGCTTTGACTTCATCTGGAGAAAAGCGCTCGAGCAGGCCCTGGCTGACAGCGACCAGCGCGTCGTTCCTGTTCCAGCCGGTTGCGAAAGCGTTGGCTTCGTACGCGGGAAAAATACCCACTTCCGGCATCTTGATTCCAGCGTCGCGGGAAAGCTGCTCGACGGTTTGCAGCAGCCACTGTTCGTGACGAGTACGAGGCTGGCTGATGATCTCGGTACGAGTGCTCATTTTCGCCATCCACTTGGAGATGAATAGCGAAACCAGTGCACCAGCGAAGCCGAAGACGGCGCAGAAAATCAGCAGACTGCCGTAGTTCTGACCCGTGAAGCGGTCCACCCCAAGCAGCTTCAGGGTGATGCTGGCAACGACCAGTACAGCCAGGTTGGTGGCCAGGAACAGGAAAATACGCATCATGTTGCGGCAGACTCCAAGGGGAACAGTAAAGAACGATAGGCTATATAAGGGGCGGCTCGGCGCTATTCAACCGGACGACTATTTCAAGCTATGTCGCTTGTAGTGCGGGCGCGCTCGGTGTTGGCTGATGGCGGACTGCCGAACAGCTGGCGGGTCAGCTGCGCCAGCTGTTCGCTGTGGCCGTCGCGTAGTGCCTGACGAAGCTGATGGGCGAGGCTGGAATGAACCCGGCGCACGCTAGGAGGTAGCGATTCGTTACTGGTCATTGCTTCAGGCACACTGCTCGTTAAGCGCAGAAATGCCTTTTCGGTGAGAACAGTCTGGTCGATTGCCTGATATTGAATGGTGCTCTCGAAGCGCAAGTAGCCTTCATCGGCCAGCCACAGCAGGGTGCCCAGGCAACTCTGGTGCCGCTTGCTGGGCAGACCGAACTCGTCCGGTTCCTCATGTCCGATCAGGTCTTCGATGTATAGCGTGACTTTCCGCGGGAAGGCCTGATAGAGCAACAGCAGGCCGGTCGCGGCGTCTCGGTAGAAATCGTCGATCTGCAGGTCCATGAAGCCGCTACTGGCTGTAGGTCTTGAGGAAATTGCCGATGCGGCCGATCGCCTGTTCGAGATCATCCACCCGCGGCAGCGTGACCACACGGAAGTGATCCGGCCATGGCCAGTTGAACGCGGTGCCCTGAACGATCAGTAGCTTTTCGGACAACAGCAGATCGAGCACGAACTTTTCGTCGTTATGGATCGGGCAGATCTTCGGATCGATTCGGGGGAAGGCGTAGAGCGCACCCATCGGCTTGACGCAACTGATGCCAGGAATGTCATTGAGCAATTCCCAAGTGCGGTTGCGCTGCTCCAGCAAACGGCCTGGCGGCAACACCAGATCGTTGATGCTTTGATACCCGCCGAGTGCAGTCTGAATCGCATGCTGGGATGGCACGTTGGCACACAGGCGCATATTGGCCAGTATATCGATGCCCTCGATATAGCTCTGCGCCTTGTGCTTGGGCCCCGAAATAACCACCCAGCCGGAGCGAAAGCCGGCGACCCGATATGACTTGGACAGGCCGTTGAAGGTCAGGCAGAGCACGTCCGGCGCCAGGGAGGCGGTGCAGATATGCACAGCATCGTCATAGAGAATCTTGTCGTAGATTTCGTCGGAGAACAGTACCAGCTTGTGCTGACGCGCCAGCTCGACCATGCCTGCCAGCACTTCGCGCGGGTAGACCGCGCCAGTCGGGTTGTTCGGATTGATCAGCACGAGCGCCTTGGTATTGGGTGTGATCTTGGCTTTTATATCAGCCAGGTCAGGCCACCAATTGGCCTGCTCGTCACAGAGGTAGTGCACCGGCTTGCCACCCGCCAGGCTTACGGCAGCGGTCCATAGCGGATAATCCGGGGCCGGTATCAATACTTCGTCGCCATTGTTGAGCAATGCCTGCATGGACATCACGATCAGCTCGGATACACCGTTGCCGAGATAAATGTCTTCGATGGTCACGCCTTCTACCTGCTTCTGCTGGTAGTACTGCATGATGGCCTTGCGCGCGCTGAACAGGCCTTTGGAATCGCTGTAGCCCTGCGCGGTCGGCAGGTTGCGGATAACGTCCTGAAGGATTTCTTCGGGGGCTTCAAAACCGAACGGCGCCGGATTGCCGATGTTCAGCTTGAGGATGCGATGGCCTTCCTCCTCCAGGCGTTTAGCGTGCTTGAGCACTGGCCCGCGGATGTCGTAGCAAACATTGGCGAGCTTGTTCGATTTGCTGACCTGCATGATCCTGAGTGTCCCGAAGTGAAGACGTGCCATGCGCTGGAAGGCTGGCAACGTTTGGCATGAACCCGGGCGCCTTGGCAGTCGGAAACCCTGCTGCCAGACTAGGCGTCTAAGAGCAACGCATCATACGTGCGGCCCGACCACCGGAAAAGGTACAGATCCGCCTTTTTTAAACTCACGAGGTGTACCGATGGAAAAGCTAGAAAAACCGCTTGAAGCCTGGCGCGAAGCGCTCTCTGACGAGCAGTTTCAGGTCTGTCGCTTGGGTGCGACCGAGCGCCCATTTAGCGGCAAGTACAACGACGCGAAAACTCCCGGTATCTATCACTGCGCCTGCTGTGACGCATCGTTATTCGACTCGGATGCCAAATTCGACTCCGGCTGCGGCTGGCCCAGCTACTTTCAGCCTGTCAGCGATACGGCGATCACCAGCGTTGACGACTTCAGTCACGGGATGCATCGAATCGAGGTCAAATGCTCGCGCTGCGATGCGCATCTCGGCCATGTCTTCCCGGATGGCCCGGCTCCGACCGGCCTGCGCTACTGCATTAATTCAGCCTCTCTCAATCACAAGCCGCGCGACGCCTGATCAGGCTGGCGACGCAGTCAACGGGATTACCGCCATGCGCGATCCGCTGTTCGAAACTCCTTGTATGACCATCGACGGTCGGCAGAGCACGCTTGCTGAGTTCGGAGGTAAGGTTCTGCTGGTGGTCAATACAGCCAGCCAGTGTGGTTTTACGCCGCAGTACAAGGGCTTGGAAGCGTTATGGAAGCGCTATGGCGAGCAGGGGCTGGTGGTGCTCGGTTTTCCCTGCGATCAGTTCGGTCATCAGGAGCCAGGCGATGAGAAAGAAATCGCCACGTTCTGCGAGCGTAACTTCGGTGTCAGCTTTCCGCTGTTCGCGAAGGTGCAGGTCAATGGCGGCGATGCCCATCCGTTGTTCGTTCAGTTGAAAAAGCGCGCGCCGGGTCTGCTCGGCAGCAAGGCGATCAAGTGGAATTTCACTAAGTTTCTGATTGCCGATGAGGGGCGCTCGATTGAGCGCTTTTCGTCGCGAACGCCGCCGGCGGCACTGGCGGCGCACATCGAATCCCATCTTTAGTCCGCAAACCTGGCGGCCAGGCCGCGTCTATCCGTTATGTATTTGGAGTCGTTGAATGGATGCCGAGCTGAAAGCCTTCTTACAGCGCACCGATGCGCTGATTACGCGTCTGGAACCCTTGTTGCCGTCGCCGCGTGAGCCGATCGATTGGACCAACAGCCTGGCCGCACGCTGGCACCGTGAAGGGCAGGGCGGCTATCTGCAGCCTTTGAGCGTGTCGCTCGATTTGAATCTGGCCGACTTGATCGGCATTGACCGGCAACGCGAGCTGTTGTCGAACAATACCCGCCAGTTCGTGTCGGGCCTGCCAGCGAACCACGTCCTGCTATGGGGCGCACGTGGGACTGGGAAGTCTTCGCTGATTCGCGCGCTACTGGCCGAGCATGCACCGGCGGGCCTGCGCCTGATCGAGATCGAACGCGACCATCTGGCTGATTTGCCGAAGGTGGTCGAACAGCTCGCCGGGCAGCCGCAGCATTTCGTGGTGTTTTGCGACGACCTGTCGTTCGAGGCGGGTGAAGGCGATTACCGCGTATTGAAAAGCGTATTGGACGGGTCCCTGGAGCGGGCGCCGGAAAATGTGCTGCTGTACGCCACGTCCAATCGCCGGCATTTGGTGCCAGAGCGCCAGAGCGATAACGAGAACTGGCAGATGATCGACGGCGAGCTGCATCCCAATGAAGCGGTTGAAGACAAGATTGCGCTGTCTGATCGCTTCGGGCTCTGGCTGTCGTTCTACCCGTTCAGTCAGGAACATTATCTGAACGTGGTGCAGCACTGGATCGGCTCGCTGGCCGAACAGGCCGGGCTCAGCTGGAGCTGGGATGACGCGTTGGAGAAGGACGCGATTCGCTGGGCTACGGCGCGGGGTAATCGCAATGGCCGCTGCGCCTACCAGTTTGCCCGGCAGTGGGTGGGTATTCGTCTGCTCTGACAAACTATAGGTGGGTTATAGGCGGGGCGCAGGTGGATGCTGGGCCCCGCTGTAGCGAGTCAGCTGGGCTGCTTCGCGCTTTTACCCATCTCGACGAGCTTGGCGGTCATACGCTGTTCGCCCGGCAGCAGGCTCTGCACCGAAGCCAGCGCCTTCATTCGTGCGAAATGGGCGGCCAGCGCTGGCCAGCGCCCCGCATCGATCACTTCACCACCGTGTTCCATGTTGATCAATTGGCAAGCGAAAGCGATATCGGCCATTGAGAGCTGATTGCCAATGAAGCAATCATTTTCGCCCAGCTGCCGCTCAAGGTAATCAAAGTGCGGCGGCAGCTTTTCGCTCAGTACAGCCTGGACGCTTTCTTCGTTGCACGGGTGGCCCGAGCTTGGCTTCAGTATGCGATTGCGGAACACGCCGAAAGTCGTCAGCGGAGCAAGTTCATAGTCGGCGTACTTCTCCAGCCAGCGTATCTGCGCGCGCTGTGCTGCGTTGTTTCCGTAGAGCCGCGCGGTTGGTTCGTAGGCTTCTTCGAGGTATTGGCAAATCACGCTTGAATCGGCGAGGCAAAGCTCACCGTCTTTGAAGGCTGGGATGCGTCCGAGTGGATTGAGCTGCAGATACCATTCCGGTGGCGTGAATGGCATGACCATTTCGAGCTGATAGTCCAGGCCCTTCTCTAGCAGGCACAGGCGGACTTTGCGAACGAATGGCGACAGCGGGGCGCCGAATACAGTCAAGGACATAAAACTCTCCAGGGCAGGGCTGGTATACGTTGGTAGCCGGCGCGAGGGGTGCACCGCGTCCCGAGTTGGCGCGTTGTTTTGGCTGTCTCGCCTACATTTTCAACGGCCTGCTAGTAAATGTTGTTTTTCTTCCAGTCGTCTTCGCTTTCGAAGTTCTTCAGACCTTCGGTCAGCTCATTGGGTTCGTCAAGCTTCGGTTGGTGTTGCGTCTGCTCGAGTTGATTGGCGTGCGTGTAGCTCGCTTCGAGCTGTTGCAATTGGGCCTGGTAATCGGCCTGGTTGGATTGCTTGCGGATGTGCTGAATGCCGCGCTCGAAGGCGAGGCGTGCCTTGTGCGCGCTTCCCTGCTGCAGGGCCTGCTGGCCGATATTGGTGAAATACTCTACGTGCAACATCACCATCATCCGCTGGATCTGGTGTAACCAACGTTTGGCGGCGGTCGTATCGAGCTGACCCTGCTTGTTGGCCCAGATCACTTGCGCGTGCAGATCTTCCAGCAGTAGGCGAACCTCTTTGGCCTGGGCCTCGGTGAGAATTTTCACCGGCGTGTTCGGCACCGGAATCTCGTCGCCCTTGGCAACTGCGTTGCGTAGCGAGTCGACGCGGGCCGTAATGGCGGGGTTTTTCTTATCCAGCGGCAATAGGCGTTCGCCGAGGTACAGCTCGAGCCGCGCCAGCATCAGCTTGAGTGCAGGGCTCATCATCTGGCCTGGGATGCTGTCGGAAAGATTGGCACAGCGACGTATTCGGTCGTTGAGCTCGGCTCGCATGCGAGCCTTTTCCAGATTGTTCTTTTCGACGATCTGGTTGATGAAGCCAATCGCTATCAATATGAATAGGCCAGCAATGACCAATCCTGCAATCAGAACCGGGGACACGGGACGCACCTCTCTAATACGGGCGATTTTGTATCGAGTGTAGAGCGTTAGATGGCAAGCTGATAGCTCGACGCTGCTTCGAATTCTTCGTTTAAAAAATTTTTGGATGACGCTTGACGGCTATCGATGTCCTCCATAGAATGCGCGCCACTTGCAGCGTGAAGCACATCGCAAACGCTGGAAGCCGGAATGAAAGCTGTAGTTTCCGGGCTGCGTCCCCTTCGTCTAGTGGCCTAGGACACCGCCCTTTCACGGCGGTAACAGGGGTTCGAGTCCCCTAGGGGACGCCATTTTTGTTGTAGAGCGCGGGAATAGCTCAGTTGGTAGAGCACGACCTTGCCAAGGTCGGGGTCGCGAGTTCGAGTCTCGTTTCCCGCTCCAAATTCGCTTGCGAAAGGTTTGAAGCCAAACGCAAGCACTAAGAAAGCGACCTTGAGTCGCTTTTTTTGTGCTCGTAATTCAGCTTCGCGGTCGCACCCCGACACCGCGCGGAACTTCATCTCCAATTTTCGATATTCGCGAACTCGCCTTAGCGCCTCGCCAGGCCTGCCCCCTGTCCCATTCTTCAAAACTCAGCGAGCCGGTTACGGTCCTACGTATAGATGTTCATCGCGCCGTACGCGCTGGGTGTGCTGCAGGCAGGTTGGTGATCGACCGATCGGCGGCGCCCTTCGTCCGCTATGGGGCGACGACAAACCTACCTATCGGGGGCCGTCATCATGGCAAGCACTCAAAGCGCTACAGCGACGCTGCGCTCGGCATGGATCGCCCATGCACAGGCAAACCCCATTATCGCGCTGGGTCTCGTCGGCACGGTGCTGGTCGTGCTGCTGTTGCTCGGGACAAGTGGCTACAACGCGTTTCAGAACGGCGATGAAAGCCACATTCGCTACGCGTTGCTAGGCGGTACGGCAGGCTTCGCTGCGACAGCGCTGGGTGCGCTGATGGCAATCGCGTTGGGTAATATTTCCACGCGCACCCAGGACAGCATGCTTGGCTTCGCTGCCGGAATGATGCTCGCGGCCAGTTCGTTTTCGCTGATCCTTCCTGGTCTTGCCGCTGCCAGGGATCTTTTCGGCAGCGGCCCTGCTGCAGCATTGACCGTGGTAGTAGGGCTCGGGTTTGGTGTGCTGTTAATGCTCGGACTGGATTATTTCACGCCGCACGAGCATGAAAGCGCGGGTGCCTTTGGCCCGGATCATCAGCGCATGAGTCGGGTCTGGTTGTTCGTCTTTGCGATCATTCTGCATAACATCCCGGAGGGCATGGCGATCGGCGTGAGCTTCGCCAATGGCGATATGAATGTTGGCCTGCCGCTTACCACGGCAATCGCCATTCAGGATATTCCCGAGGGGCTGGCCGTTGCGCTGGCGTTGCGGACCACCGGTCTCTCCACTTGGCGAGCGATCCTGATTGCCGCCGCGTCGGGACTGATGGAGCCGCTCGGAGCTCTGGTGGGTTTGGGTATATCCAGTGGTCTGGCCATCGCGTACCCGGTCAGCCTTGGGTTGGCCGCTGGCGCCATGATCTTCGTGGTATCGCACGAGGTGATTCCCGAGACCCACCGCAATGGCCATCAGACGCCCGCGACGGTCGGTTTGATGGGCGGTTTCGCGGTGATGATGTTTCTCGACACAGCATTGGGCTAACCGAATCGTTACCCGTGTGCATCGATTACCGGCTCGACAGATTCGCGTCGACGGCACGAAATCGAATCGACCGTTGCGGTAAGCGATCAGATTCGGCTAGAGCTGCTCCAGTAACCGCCGTGCCGCCTCCTGGCCGCTGAGCCAGGCCCCTTCGACGCGGCCGGACAGGCACCAGTCGCCACAGGCGTACAGGCCGAGGTGGGCATCGGCCAGGGCGCCCCATTCGTGGGACTGGCTCGGGCGCGCATACAGCCAGCGATGGGCAAGCGTAAACTCAGGGGCGGGCACGATGCAGTCGATCAGCTCAGCAAATGCTCCGTGCAGGTGCTCGATCACCGAATCCTTGGACATATCGAGATGCTGACGGCTCCAGGCACTGGTCGCATGCAACACCCAGGTATCGAGATGGTCGTCGCGCCCGGGTTTGCTGTGGTGGCGGGTTAGCCAATCCAGGGCGTCATCCTGAACGAAACAGGCATCGAGCTTAGTATCCAGCGGCTTGGCGAAGCCCAGGGCGACGGACCAGGTCGGCTCCATCGCGACGCTGGCGGCGACGGCGGCCAGCTTCGGTGCAGAGGCCAGCAACGTGCTGGCTTGTGGCGCGGGGATGGCGATGATTATCTGGCTGAACGGGCCGTGGTTAGTGCCTTCGGCGTCAACCAGCGTCCAGTATTCCTCACCGCGAAACACGTCAGTGATGCGGCAGGCGAATGTGGCTGGCAACTCGCCAAGCAGGCCGACGGCAATCGAGCTCATGCGTGGTACGCCGACCCAGCGAAGCTGCTCGTCCGCGGAGGGCGACAATTGCCCGCTGCGGGATTGGTAAAGATTTGGTGACCATTCTGCGACCCAGCCTTGGACCTGCCATTGGTGCACGGTCTCGGTGAAGCGCCGGTCCCGAGCGGTGAAATACTGAGTTCCGAGATCGAGATTGCCTGCGTCGCTGCGTTTGCTGGCCATCCGTCCGCCAAGGCCGCGACTCTTGTCGAAAAGTTGGACAGACTGTCCGGCCGCATGCAGTGCCTGCGCGGCCGAGAGCCCTGCAATGCCGGTGCCGACGATGGCAATGGGAGCGTTGGTCATGCTTACCTCTTTCGATAGCGCCGCCAGTCTCCGCTGCGCGATAACTGCGCTGGTTCGTTCGGTCCTGTTGCCGTTTCGAGAGCAAAGCGGCAATTGCTGATTCGCTTCCTATCCTCAAACAGACTGTTCGTTTTGCCTAGGGGTTCGGGCCGATCTAAGGCGCATATAGCGTTTTTTTATTCGCGGACCGACAGGCGGCGAAGATGCGGCTGATTCTATCTGGCGAGCGCGCTCCAGTGCGGTCGTTATGCCTGACGAGTCAATGCGTTAGCGCTTGCATGGATTGGTTGTAAGTTGGGAATAAGCCGGTACAATGGCGCCGCTCGCCGCCAGGCGGGTTTTGTTATGGTGGGCCCTGCCGGTCCCCCCGCAACGATCAGCCGTGAACCCGGTCAGGCCTGGAAGGGAGCAGCCGCAGCGGTGACATTGTGTGCCGGGGTGTGGCTGGTAGGGTTCACCTCCATAACGACGTTTTTCTCCCTCTTCTCTATGTCGCTGACAAGCACCGATCTCTCTGTGAGTTCGAGCGAATCCGCATGCTTGCTCGTACTCGAAAAGCATAAAGCATCGCCCCGAGGTCGGGCCTCCCACAAAAAGCAGCTGCCGCGCACCGACCATCGTAGGAGGCGCGCCCCGCGGCGAATGCAGGCCGCAGGCCTGCCGTAATCTGTATTCTTTGCGAGTATTCATGTAGCCACTAACCACCTGGCATCTCTCGTTCAAGGAGTGTTGGTTTGTCTGTCAAAGCGAGCTGGGACATTTTCTGCGTCGTCGTCGATAATTACGGCGACATTGGCGTGACTTGGCGCCTGGCCCGGCAGCTAGTCGCCGAGCATGGTCAGCGTGTGCGTCTGTGGGTTGACGATCTGGATACCTTCGCACGGCTTTGCCCCGGCACCAGCGCCACGGCCAGCCAGCAATGGCATGAGGGTGTGGATGTGCGGCATTGGACATCCGAATGGCCGCATGCCGAGCCGGCTGACGTGGTGATCGAGGCTTTCGCCTGCCAATTGCCCAGTGCCTATATAGATGCGATGGCAAGCAGTGAGCGCCGTATCCTCTGGCTCAATCTGGAATATCTGAGCGCCGAAGATTGGGTGGTGGGCTGCCATGCACTGCCTTCGATGCAGCCGGATGGCCTGCAGAAGTACTTTTTCTTTCCAGGATTCGAGCAGGGCACCGGCGGTCTGATTCGTGAGGGTGATTTGCTGGCTCGGCGGGAGGCCTTCCAGAGCGATTCAGTGCTTCGCGAGGCGTTTCTGCAAAGCTTCGATCTGACGGTCCAGCCCGGTGCTCGATTGATCTCGCTGTTCGCCTACGAAAACTCCGCCGTTTCGGGATGGCTCGATGCGTTGGCCGCCGATGCGCGCCCGTCGCAGTTGCTGGTGCCGGAGGGGAGAGTGCTGGGTGACGTAGCTCGCTGGCTGGAGCTGGATCAACTGCGCGCCGGTGATCGCCATGCACATGGTGCGCTGCAAATCGCAGTGTTGCCGTTCATGACGCAGAACCAGTACGACATGCTTCTGTGGTGCTGCGACTTCAACGCGGTGCGCGGCGAGGAATCCTTCATTCGCGCGCAATGGGCCGGGCGTCCGCTGGTCTGGCACATCTACCCGCAGGAGGAAGACGCCCACTGGGACAAGCTCAACGCCTTTCTCGAACTTTATGTGCGCGATCTGGCTCCAGCGCCCGCAGCCGCGCTGCGTGACTTCTGGCGTGCCTGGAACAATGGTGAGGGCAGCGGCGCCACCTGGACCGCGATGCTCCAGCATGAGCGCGAGCTGAACGCCCATGCCGAGCGCTGGACGCACAAACAGGTCGCCAATGGCGATCTAGCCGGAAAGCTGGTGTTTTTTTACACAGATTGGCTATGATACGCGGCCTGTTTTTTGTCTCTAATCCCATTCGGATATTCGTATGAAAACCGCACAAGAGTTCCGTGCCGGCCAAGTGGCCGTTATCAACGGCGCACCCTGGATCATCCAGAAAGCTGAGTTCAACAAGTCCGGTCGTAACAGTGCCGTGGTCAAGATGAAGCTGAAGAACCTGCTCAACGGTTCGGCGACCGAGACCGTGTACAAAGCTGACGACAAGCTGGAGCCGGTAATTCTCGAGCGCAAGGAAGTGACCTATTCCTACTTCGCTGACCCGCTGTACGTCTTCATGGACGAGGAATTCAACCAGTACGAGATCGAAAAAGACGATCTCGAAGGCGTGATGACCTTCATCGAAGACGGCATGACCGACGTCTGCGAAGCCGTCTTCTACAACGACAAGGTAATCTCGGTTGAATTGCCGACCAGCATCGTTCGTGAAATCGTCTACACCGAGCCATCCGTCCGTGGCGACACCTCCGGCAAGGTCATGAAGACCGCCCGCCTGAAGAACGGTGCCGAGTTGCAGGTTTCCGCCTTCTGCGAAATCGGTGATTCGATCGAGATCGATACCCGCACCGGCGAGTACAAGTCCCGCGCCAAGGGCTGATTTTCGGCCTTTAGCAGAAAGCCCAGCCTGGCGCCAGGCAGCTTAATGACGAACCCCGCTTATTAGCGGGGTTTCGTTTTTAAGAACTGGTCGTTTAGCGGAGGGCCGCCCGGTGTTTTTTGGTTTGGCAGGCCGATAATCCGCATTCGCCGCGGGGCGCGCCTCCTACACACATAGGTGCATAGCCGTTGCTTTTGTAGGAGGCTCGCCTCGGGGCGAAGCTTTAAGGCTGTTGCGTTAACCAGCATTCGCTGCGGCTCGCGCCTCCTGCGAGATGCGGGTTCAAATCGCCTCAGCTTGCCCAGAGCCAGCCGATCATCACGTAGCAGAGCAGCGTAATCAGCACGACACCGAAGATATTCAGGGCAAATCCTGATCTGATCATCGATTGGATGCGCATCTCGCCGGTACCGAAGACGATAGCGTTCGGCGGCGTGGCCACCGGCATCATGAACGCGCAGCTCGCGGCAAGGGCGGCGGGAATCGCCAGCATTTCCGGCGGCAGGCCCTGGGCCACTGCAAGCGCGCCCAACAGCGGCAGGAAGGCGGCTGCGGTCGCGGTGTTGGACGTGATTTCGGTGAGGAAGGTGATCACCAGCGCCACCAGGCCAATCATCAGAATCAGCGGCAACATGCCGAACACACCGAGGCTCTGCGCGATCCATTGCGCAAGCCCAGAGGCGCCGATGACGCCAGCCAGCGACAGCCCGCCGCCAAACAGCAAGAGTACGCCCCAAGGCAGCTTGTTGGCTGTTTCCCAATCCATGAGGAAGGTCCGCTCACGCAGATTGGCCGGAATCAGGAACAGGGCCAGCGCGGCGGCGATGGCAATACTGGTGTCGTTCACGCCATCGACGTAGTTGGCTAGCAGTGGCTGGAAGATCCAGGCCAGCGCAGCAAGCAGGAAGACTGCGGCGACCAGTTTTTCCGGATGCGACATGGGGCCGAGATCGGCCAGCTCCTTCTCCAGCATCGTCTGGCTGTCGTGGCCTGCCAGATTGAAGCCGCCGCGAGTCAGCCACCACCAGGTGAAGACCAGCATGCCGAGACTCACCGGAACGCCCAGCAACATCCATTGGCCGAAGCCGATGTGCACGTCGTAGTTCTCGCGCAGGAAAGCGGCCAGCAGTGCGTTGGGCGGCGTGCCGATCAAGGTGGCGACACCGCCGATGCTGGCGGCATAAGCGATGCCGAGCAGTAGGGCAGTGGCGAAGCGCTCACGCGCCTGCGCGCCGCTGCCTTCGGTCAGTAGACCGATCACAGAGAGCCCGATGGGCAGCATCATAATGCTGGTGGCGGTGTTGCTTACCCACATGCTGATGAACGCGGTGGCGATCATGAACCCAGCGATCTGTCGGCTCGGCGCATTGCCGACTGCCAGTAGCGTGGCCAGGGCGATGCGTTTATGCAGGTTCCAGCGCTGCATGGCCAGCCCGAGCAGGAAACCGCCAAGAAAAAGGAAGATCGTCGCGTTGGCATAAGGCGCCGTAGCTTTTTCTAGAGTATCGATACCCAGTACGGGAATCAGCAGGATCGGCAGCAGCGAGGTAGCTGGAATTGGAATGGCTTCGGTGGACCACCAGACGGCCATCAGCGCCGCCATGCCGACGGTCAGCCAAGCGGTTTCCGAGAGCCCAGCCGGCGGGTCGGTCAGGATGCACAGCAACAAGAGCAGCGGCCCGAGAAAAAGGCCGATGGAAGCCGCTAACGCCGCTCCTTTATTCTCTGATGAATCGGTCATGAAAGATTTCCTCTGTCGATAATCCGGCTGCGAGAGGGCGTAGAAGATCCGGATCAAATGCGGTGTAGATTCTAACAGAATTAATTAGCTAGCGAATTAGTAGCCTGCTATGTAATTTTGATTGCCGCTGGCGATGGTCACAGCGATATTGATGTGCTTGAGGCGTTAGACAGCGCTGCGCGTTGCAGTGCCGGCCTCTGGTCGTCCCGCGCAGGCGCACGGGGCGGCAGGGAATGCCTTGAGCTGCTTCGGAATACCGCAACGGGGCGGTTTCATATCTGTAGATGAGTCGGGTGGGCCGGGCGGCGTTCCGCTTCAGCCCACCTTTTCTAACCCCGGTGGGCGGTGGGCTGAAGCCCACCCTACGAGTAGCAGTTATGCGGCCAGGTGCGGGGCGACTGGCTATGCTGATTAGACATACCTTCGTGGAGTGAGGTTTGTCGCGGTTTTTCAATCGAACCTACGAAGGCACATAAATAGCGACATTAGCTCGGTCCGCACCCGCTTCAGATGTAGGGTGGGCTTCAGCCCACCTTTTTCTAAGGCCCCGGTGGGCTGAAGC
Organism: Stutzerimonas sp.; assembly: GCF_982611455.1. Taxonomy (NCBI): domain Bacteria; kingdom Pseudomonadati; phylum Pseudomonadota; class Gammaproteobacteria; order Pseudomonadales; family Pseudomonadaceae; genus Stutzerimonas; species Stutzerimonas sp. The sequence continues at coordinate 96,823 of NZ_CEXBBO010000003.1, read as the reverse complement.
GGAACGCCGCCCGGCCCACCCAACGAAGTCGCAGTTATGCGGCCAGGCACAGGGGCGGCTAGCTATCGGGCTATGCGGTTAGAGCTGTCTTGTCAGCTTCGCCGCACCTGCTTCAGCGTCTCGGCGATCATGAATGCCATTTCCAGCGATTGATCGGCGTTGAGCCGCGGATCGCAGTGAGTGTGGTAGCGGTCGGAGAGGCCGTCTTCGGTGATCGGGCGCGAACCGCCGATGCATTCGGTGACGTTCTGCCCGGTCATTTCAATATGAATGCCGCCCGGATAGCTGCCTTCGGCACGGTGCACATCGAAGAACTGGCGCACCTCGGCCAATACCCGTGCGAAATCGCGAGTCTTGTATCCGCTGGAGGCCTTCATGGTATTGCCATGCATCGGGTCGGAGCTCCACAGCACGTGACGGCCTTCGGCCTGCACGGTCTGGATCAGTCGCGGCAAGCCAGCCTCGACCTTGTCCGCACCCATGCGCACAATCAGATTCAAGCGGCCAGGGTCGTTGTCTGGATTGAGGATGTCGATCAGACGAATCAACTCTTCGCTATCCATGCTCGGACCGACCTTGACGCCGATCGGATTACCTACCCCGCGCAGGAATTCCACATGCGCACCGTCCAGCTGTCGCGTGCGGTCGCCGATCCACAGCATGTGTGCAGAGCAGTCGTACCAGCCGCCGCTGAGGCTGTCCTGACGCACGAAGGCCTGCTCGTAATTGAGTAGCAGAGCTTCGTGGGCGGTGAAGAAATTGGTCTCGCGTAGCTGAGGTGCGTTGTCCATCCCACAGGCGCGCATGAATTTCAGCGCCTGATCGATCCGCTCGGCCAGTTGGTGATACTTCTCGGCCATCTGTGAGTTGGCGATGAAATCCAGGTTCCACTGGTGCACCTGATGTAGATCGGCGAAACCGCCTTGGGCGAAGGCGCGTAATAGGTTCAGGCTGGAGGTGGACTGGTGATAGGCCTGGAGCAGGCGGTCCGGGTCCGGCACTCGGCTTTTCTCGTCGAAGTCGATGCCGTTGACGATATCGCCACGGTAAGCGGGCAGGGTGATGCCATTGATGGTCTCGTTGCCTGACGAGCGTGGCTTGGCGAACTGCCCGGCCATGCGCCCGACCTTGATCACCGGGCAGCCTGCGGCGAAGGTCATGACCACAGCCATCTGCAGCAAAACCTTGAAGGTGTCGCGGATTTTCGGTGCGGAAAACTCGGCAAAGCTTTCCGCGCAGTCGCCACCCTGTAAAAGGAAGGCTCGGCCCTGGGTCACTTCGGCGAACTGTCGGCGCAACTCACGCGCCTCGCCGGCAAACACCAGCGGCGGCAGGCTCGCCAGCGTGTCCTCGACGCGCTGCAGGTGCGCGGCGTCAGGGTACTCGGGCTGCTGCTGAATGGGTTTGTTTCTCCAGCTAGTAGGGCTCCAGGCCTGGCTCATCGAAGTTGCTTCCGTCCACGAAAAAGTGCGCAGATTTTACCTGATGCGCTACGTCGCCGCTGATAATCGCCGCCGATCGGACTGTTAAGATGCGCCGACCGGTTTGGAGTGAGCGTAATGGACAAGCAGGAAGTGTTGCTGGCCGAAGTAAACGACGCCTTCGGTCTGATCCGTGTGCTGGAAGTGGGCGATTACCGGTTTCTCGAGTTCGGCGCGGCCGTTGAGCAAAGCTGCGTATTCACACGTGACCCGAGCTGGTTGGAGTATGACTACACCCGCGCCATGCTGATGGGCGGGCTGCTTCATCCCGCACCTGAAACCGCGCTCTTTCTCGGCCTTGGCGCCGGTACGCTGACCCAGGCATGCCTCGAATTCCTGCCGCTGGAGGATGTCGAGGCCATTGAGTTGCGCCCGGATGTGCCGGAGTTGGCAATGCGCTATTTGGGCCTGCAGAACGATCCGCGGCTCTACATTCGCATTGGCGACGCGGTGGAGCTGTTGGACTCGGCGGAAAGCGCCGACTTGATATTTGTCGATCTTTACACCGATGTCGGGCCCGCCGCCGCGCATCTGGCGTGGCGCTTTCTCGAGCGTTGCCAGCAGAAGTTGAATCCGGACGGCTGGCTGGTCATCAACCAGTGGGGCACCGACGAGGACAAACCGCTCGGCGCGGCGCTGCTGCGCGGCCTGTTCCATCGCCATTATTGGGAATGTCCGGTAAAGGAGGGCAACGTCGTGCTGTTCGTGCCAGCAGATCTGGAGCAGGCGCTCGACGAATCCGGTCTGTGCGAGCGTGCCACGGCCCTGACGCCGCGTCTGGGCTATTCATTGGATTCGCTGATCGACGCGCTACGCCCGGCCAGTTGATTCAAGCAACCGATCTGCCTTCGTGGGCGGGCCTCCCACAAAAAGACAACAGCACACGCCGCAGTCCCAGCCGACCCGCTTCTCGTAGGAGGCGCGCCCCGCGGCGAAGCGGATCCCCTGCCGACTCAAAAGCTAAAGCTTCGCCCCGAGGCGGGCCTCCTACAAAAGCAATAAGCACACTGCCCGCAGCCCAGCGCCGACCCGCTTCTCGTGGGAGGCGCGCCCCGCGGCGAAGTGGATCCCCTGCCGGTTCAAAAGCTAAAGCTTCGCCCCGAGGCGGGCCTCCCACAAAAGCAATAAGCACCCTGCCGCAGCCCAGCGCCGACCCGTTCCTCGTGGGAGGCGCGCCCCGCGGCGAAGTGAATCCCCTGCCGACTCAAAAGCTAAAGCTTCGCCCCGAGGCGGGCCTCCCACAAAAGCAATAAGCACACTGCCGCAGCCCAGCGCCGACCCGCTTCCCGTGGGAGGCGCGCCCCGCGGCGAATGTGGACCCTCTGCCGAGTTAAAGGTAAACGCTTCGCCCCGAGGTCGGGCGTTCTACAAAAAAACATCTCTTCGCCGAGCGTCCAGCGAACTTAACCCGCAAGACAAAATGCGCGCACAGCTTCACAGAATTCCGGTATAGTACGCGCCGGCTGAAACTCAGCCTGCGTTCAGGTACTGCAATACACGAAGCGCTGCTTCGGCTGCTGTCCGCTTCTCGCGGCTGTCCTTGACGATTCATCATTCATTACGTTTTCGCAAACCCCGCCGACCAGGCTGCCAGGGTGACCTTCGGGTTTTGCATGGCATGCGCAGCTTCGGAACATGGGTCTTTGCGGAGCATCAGGAAAAGACCCATGACCCAGGAAATCGGCGGCTTTGCCGCACTCGGTATTCATCCATCCGTACTCGCTGCAGTCATTGCAGTGGGCTACGAAGAGCCTTCGGCCATCCAGAGCCAGGCTATCCCGGTAATCCTTGGCGGCCACGACATGATCGGCCAGGCCCAGACCGGCACCGGCAAGACCGCAGCGTTCGCGCTGCCCATTCTGTCCAAGATCGACCCAGCCAAGCGTGAGCCGCAAGCGTTGATCCTCGCGCCGACCCGCGAACTGGCCCTGCAGGTCGCCACTGCGTTTGAAACCTACTCCAAGCAAATGCCCGGCGTCGGTGTCGTGGCTGTCTACGGTGGTGCCCCGATGGGCCCACAGCTCAAGGCCATCCGCCAGGGCGCGCAGATCATCGTTGCGACCCCCGGCCGTCTGGTCGACCACTTGAGCCGCAACAGCGCGCTGCTGTCGACCATCCAGTTTCTGGTGCTCGACGAAGCCGACGAAATGCTCAAACTGGGTTTCATGGATGACCTCGAAGTCATCTTCGAAGCCATGCCGGAAAGCCGCCAGAGCGTGCTGTTCTCCGCCACACTGCCGCATTCCATCCGTGCCATCGCCGAGAAGCACCTGCGCGAGCCGCAGCACATCAAGGTTGCCACCAAGACCCAGACGGTTGCCCGCATCGAGCAGGCGCACCTGATGGTTCATGCGGATCAGAAGATTGGGGCCGTGCTGCGCCTGCTTGAGGTCGAAGACTTCGACGCACTGATCGCCTTCGTGCGCACCAAGCAAGCCACTCTTGATCTCGCTGCTGCACTGGAAGCCAAGGGCTACAAAGCCGCTGCGCTGAACGGCGACATCGCTCAGAACCAGCGCGAGCGCGTCATCGAATCGCTCAAGGATGGTCGTCTGGACATCGTCGTCGCCACCGACGTCGCTGCTCGCGGCCTCGATGTGGCGCGCATCACCCACGTATTCAACGTGGACATGCCCTACGATCCGGAATCCTACGTGCATCGCATCGGCCGTACCGGTCGTGCCGGTCGCGAAGGTCGCGCACTGCTGCTGGTTACTCCGCGTGAGCGCCGTATGTTGCAAGTCATCGAGCGCGTCACCAATCAAAAAGTGGCCGAAGCCCGTTTGCCCAACGCTCAGCAAGTGCTGGATGCGCGCATCAAGAAGCTCACCAACAGCTTGGCGCCACTGGTGGCCGACGCCGAAGCCAGTCATGGCGAATTGCTCGACAAGCTGGTTGCCGATATCGGCTGCAGCCCGCGTGCTCTGGCCGCTGCGCTGCTGCGCAAGGCTACCAATGGCCAGGCATTGACCTTGGCTGAAGTGGAAAAAGAGCAGCCGCTGGTTCCGACCAGTAGCCCCCGCGAGCGCACCGATCGTCCCGAGCGTAGCGGTGACCGCGAGCGCCGTGCACCGATCCCGCTGGCCGAAGGCCGCGCCCGCTGCCGCACGCCGTTGGGTGCCCGCGACGGCATCGCGGCGCGCAACCTGCTCGGTGCCATCCTCAACGAAGGTGGTCTGGCTCGCGAAGCTATTGGCCGCATCCAGGTCCGTGACAGCTTCAGCCTGGTCGAACTGCCGGAAGATGGCCTCGATCATCTGCTCGGCAAACTCAAGGACACCCGCGTCGGCGGCAAGCAGCTCAAGCTGCGTCGTTATCGCGAGGATTGACCGTCACTGGGTAACGCGAAGGGTGGGCTTATAGCCCACCCTTTTTATTTCAGCTGTCCCCACACTGATTTTTCGTGGAGGCGCGCCTCGCTGCGAACGCAAACCGCAGGCCTGCCAATTTCCAAAGCTTCGCCCCGAGGTCGGGCCTCCCACAGATCCAAAGCATTCCTGCACCGAAGCGCTTTCGTGGGAGGCGCGCCCCGCGGCGAAGGCAGTCTCGCTGCCAGCTCGAAAGGCAAAAAGCATCGCCCTGGGGTCGGGCCTCCCACAGACCAAAAGCAGTCCTGTACCGAAGCGATTTTGTGGGAGGCGCGCTACCGCAGGCTCTGAAGTTTCGCCGAGTGAATCAAGGCGCAGCACTTTTTCACCTATCACAACCAAACCGCATCCCAATGCGGATAATCTCCGATCCGCTCTACCAAACCTGCCCGTAGGGGATTGGCAACCACATACCGCGCCATGTTTCGAAGGTCTTCCTCTTTGCGCAATGCACGGTCGTGAAATCCATCCTGCCAAATTGGCCCACCGATACGCTTCGCCGATATCGATTTCACCCGCCCTACGAGCTTTGAGAGCGACTCCTGCCGCAACTCCAGTAGCCAGTGCAGGTGATCCGGCATCACCACAAACGCCAACGTTTCGTGCGAACCCAGTGCTGCATCGTCTCGCATAACGCGAATTAGCATTCTGGCGACAGCGCAATCTTCGAAGATCGGCAGACGATGTTTCGTTACCGTGGTGACCAAATAAATCTGCCCTTCACCAGACCAACGACCCGCACGTAGCCTGTTTGACCAAAAATAAGCATCCTTGCTCATGCCAAGTCCTCTCGTAACTAGCCCAGCAGCATAACCTCAAAAAGCTTCGCCCCGAGTCGGGCCTCCCACAAGAACCCAAAGCAAAACGCCCAAGCCCACACCGGGCCGCTTTTTTTGTAGGAGGCGCGCCCCGCGGCGAATGCAGACCCACTGCCAGCTCCAAAGACAAGCTTCGCCCCGAGTCGGGCCTCCCACAAGAACCCAAAGCAAAACGCCCAAGCCCACACCGGGCCGCTTTTTTTGTAGGAGGCGCGCCCCGCGGCGAATGCAGACCCACTGCCAGCTCCAAAGACAAGCTTCGCCCCGAGTCGGGCCTCCCACAAGAACCCAAAGCAAAACGCCTAAGTCCCGCACCGGCACCGCTTTTTTTGTGGGAGGCGCGCCCCGCGGCGAATGCAGACCCACTGCCAGCTCAAAAGACAAGCTTCGCCCCGAGTCGGGCCTCCTACAAGAATCCAAAGCAAAACTCCAAGCCCCGCACCGGCACCGCTTTTTTTGTGGGAGGCGCGCCCCGCGGCGAATGCAGACC